>JAYTQX010000401.1:0-5277 GCA_043746455.1 Pseudomonadota bacterium | reverse complement strand
CGCGAATTCGCCGCGGCCAATTCCATCATCTAAGTTTCCCTCTGAGTGGCGGCCGTCCCGTTTCAGCGGTGCCCGTGGCGCAAATGCTCACGATTCGCGTTTCATCATATGGTGCGCACGCGCGCTATAGTTCTGCATGTGCGCGCGAATGAAGGAGGCGGTATGAAAGGCGATAGCAAGGTCATTGGCCATCTCAACAAAGTGCTGTTCAACGAGCTGACGGCGATCAATCAGTATTTCCTGCATTCGCGGATGTATCGCAACTGGGGCTACAAGGAACTGGCCGAGCACGAGCACAAGGAATCGATCGACGAGATGAAACACGCCGATCGCCTGATCGAGCGCATCCTGTTCCTCGAAGGTTTGCCGAATCTGCAGACGCTCGGAAAACTGCTGATCGGCGAGACGCCGCACGAAGCAATCAAGTGCGATCTGAAACTTGAGCAGATCGCGCATCCGGATTTGAAAGCGGCGATCGCGCACTGCGAAAAAAATGGCGACTACGTGAGTCGCCAGTTGTTCGACGACATCCTCAAATCCGAGGAAGAACACATCGACTGGCTGGAAACCCAACTCGGGCTGATCAAGCAGCTGGGCGAGGCGGGTTATCTGCAGCAGAAGCTTGGCAGTTAGTCGATCTCACGACGCCCGAAGCGCACAGCAATATGCTCGTCATTCCCGCGTAGGCGGGGTTTTCAACAGCCGCATGGCTGGTCATCCATTTTGATCTTGTTTTTCGTTGCAAAAAGATAAATGGATTCCCGCCTACTGGAATTCCCGCCTTCGCGGGAATGACGGCAGTCAGAACGGTTTCACCACCGCAAGCAACACGATCGCGATCAGGAACAGCGCGGGTATTTCGTTGAAGATGCGCAGCCAGCGCGCGGAATACGGACAGCGGTCCTGCGCGAACAGATTCTTCATACGCACCAGATAGATGTGATACGCGATCAGGCCGACGACGAGCGCGAGCTTGGCATGCAGCCAGCCCTGCTGCAGGTATGCCGGTTCGAGCGCGAGGGTCCAGATGCCGAACAACAGGGTCAGTGCGCCGCCGATATGGGTGATCACGAGCAGGCGCCGTTGCATGATTTTCAGTTGTTCGCGCACCTCCGCGCTGGCGGAGGCGGCTTGGTAGATGAACAGGCGCGGCAGATAAAACAGGCCGGCGAACCAGGTCACCACGAAGACGATATGCAGGGCTTTGATCCAGAGCATTGCGGCTGGCTCATGCGGGCGGGAACGCGCGGGGCAGTATAGCGGCCGCACCTGAGCGCACGCTTGACGCTCCGCGCGGGGCGGGGCTATAAGCGCTGTCCGCATACCGGCACAGCATCCACGCATGGCGCACGTTCCCAGTCCTCCCGACCTCGTCGTCCGTCCGCAGGAACCGCGCTTCCGCTGGCGCGAGTGGGCGACGCTGGCAGTGTGGTGGCTGGCGTCGCTGATCGCGGTCGCCGCCGCAGTCTGGGTGTGGGGCCAGCGCACGCCGGTCGGCGGCGCCGCCGAGCTGAAGGCCGCGCTCGATCAAAACAGCGCCTTGCAACAACGCGTGGCGATCCTCGAACGCGCCGACCAGGTGTCGCGCGCGGCGACGGCCAGCCTGCAGCGCGAGATCCGCGAGCACCAGGACGAAGTCGCCAGCTTGCGTGCGGACCTGGCGTTCTACAGCCGCCTGACCGGCACCGGCGCCCGGCGCGAGGGATTGAATGTGCAGGGGCTGCATCTGCAACCCGCCGCGACAGCGCGCATGTACAATTTCACCCTGACCCTGACGCAGAACCTCAAACAGGGGAAAGTGGCAAACGGTCGCGTCAAGATCGATGTGAGCGGACTGCGTGCCAATCAGCTCGCGAGCGTGGACTGGCGTGAGCTTGCACATGACCAGGATGCGAATGGTTTGCCATTTTCATTCAAGTATTTTCAGCAAATAAAAGGTACGCTGCTGCTGCCGGAGGCATTCACGCCGAATGCCGTCCACGTCGATCTCGACGGCGGCGCAGAACTGGGAAAGTCCGAACGCGATTTCGTCTGGACCAGTATCCTGACGAGCGAGGGAGCCAACGATGCTGGGAAATAAGAGCAAACCGGCGCCGCCTGCCGCCGATACCACGTCGCTGATCGCCGTGGGCACGCAGGTTCGCGGGGACGTGCGCTTCAGCGGACGTCTGCATGTCGACGGCAGCGTCGAGGGCGCGCTGCACGGCGAGGGCGCGAATGCGGTACTCACGCTATCCAACAACGCGAAAGTCACCGGCGAAATCGTCGCGCCGCATGTCGTGATCAACGGCATTGTCAGCGGCGACGTCACCGCGAGTGAGCGCCTGGAACTGGCCAGCGGCGCGCGCGTCGAGGGCAACGTCTACTACAAGGTGATGGAAATGTCCGCCGGCGCGCAGATCAACGGCAAGATCGTGCACCGCGCCGAGCCGCCGAGGCAGTTGTCGGGCCCGCAGGAGACGAAAGCCGCGGTCGAAGACTTCGCGCTGTCGGGCGCGGCGGTCAAACCTTGAATTTGCCCCGTACGGCCCGATGTTGTGACGATGGATGTCGCCGGCATGAATGAAACCCCGAACTATCAAACTGCGCTCAAACAGCCGCTGATCTTCACCGACGCGGCTGCACACAAGGTGCGCGAACTCATCAGCGAGGAAAACAATCCCGGCCTCAAGCTGCGGGTCTACATTTCCGGCGGCGGCTGCTCGGGTTTCCAGTACGGCTTCACCTTCGATGAGCAGCGCGCCGAGGACGATCTCGCGCTGGAGAAGGACGGCGTCACCCTCGTCGTCGATCCGCTCAGCCTGCAATACCTGATGGGCGCGGAAATCGATTATTCGGAGAGCCTCAACGGTGCGCAATTCGTGATCCGCAATCCGAACGCGAAGACGACCTGCGGTTGCGGTTCGTCGTTCAGCGTCTGAAGTCGTAATCCCTTCTCCTCTTGGGAGAAGGGGGCGCGTAGCGCCGGATGAGGGAAAGACGTTCGCTTTGTTTTTTTCGGATCTTCCCTCATCCACCCTTCGGGCACCTTCTCCCGTCGGGAGAAGGGAAGCTGAGAGCATTCCGCGGACACAGCCGCTCTGCGACAATATGCGCATGAGTTCCTCTGCGCGCAGCCGCAACAACACCTTTTCCTCGTTGATTCTGGAACGCAACAGCGAGCTGCGCGACGATGCGGCGTTCGTGCAAGCGCGGCTGGAGGCGCCGAATGCGCGGTTTCTTCTGCTCCGCAGCGACGGGCGCACGCTGGTCAATGCATCCGCCGATGCGCTGCAGCCGTTGAATCAGGTACAGCGCGTGGCGGTGTCCGGCGCTGCGGTTCCGACCTATCTAGGCAGCGGTGAGGACGACTGGTTCTTGCTGCGCGCCGATGACGCGAGTGCCGAGCGTATCGCCGCCGAAACAAAAGGCAAGTTCCTCGATCTGCGCGTCGCCGGACTTACTTTGCCGGCATTCGACGCCGGCCTGTTCGCGTATGCGCGCGCGCTGGCGAACTGGCAGGCGCGCACGCGCTACTGCAATGTCTGTGCGGCGCCGCTGATGCTCATTTCGGCCGGGCATCGGGCCAAGTGTACAAATCTACAATGCAACACGGAACACTTTCCGCGCACCGATCCGGCGATCATCGTCATCGTCACGCGCGGCGACGCCTGCCTGCTAGGCCGCCAGGCAGGCTGGCCGGCGCGGCGCTATTCCACGCTCGCCGGTTTCGTCGAGCCCGGCGAAACGCTCGAGGACACCGTGCGCCGCGAGGTATTCGAGGAATCCGGTGTGCGCGTGACCGACTGCGACTATCACTCCTCGCAGCCGTGGCCGTTTCCGGCCTCGATCATGCTCGGCTTCACCGCCTACGCCGAGGACGCAACGATCCACGTCGGCAACGAGCTCGAGGACGCGCGCTGGTTCACGCCGGGCGATATCGTCGCCGGTCTGGACTCGGGTGAGTTGCTGCTGTCGCCGCCGTTGTCGATCTCGTTTCGACTGATCGAGCAATGGATGGCCGGCCATGGCATTGATCTGACCGCGCTGGTCATGAGCAGCGATCCCTTGCTCGCCGCGCGGCGCTGAGCGCCGCTGCTACACTAGCCGGCGTTTTCGCCACGTTGCTACCGGATTCGTCTATGGCCATCGTGTTTATCGTCGTCCTGCTCGTGCTGGTGCTCACCCACTTTCTGCCCGATGCGCCGCGTCTGCGCAACTTCGCCTGGTTTCGCCAGTGGCTGGAGCACGGCGCGCAGCAATCGAGCGCCGCGTTCGGTCTGGTGCTGACCATCGGCGTGCCGGTGCTGTTGTGCCTGATCGTGCAGCTCGCGTTGCGCGGCACCTTGCTCGGCCTTGCCAGTCTCGCATTTGCGCTGATCGTGCTGTTCTATTGTTTCGGGCCGCGCGATCTGGAGCGCGACGTCGAAGCGGTCGACAAGGCTCCCGACAGCGATCGGCGCACCGCCGCCGCGCAGGCCTTGCGTGCGGAGGAATCCGACACGCCGCTGCCGTTTGCCGCCGAAGCTCTGGTCGAAGCGACGTTCGATTCCGCGCTGCGGCGCGTGTTCGGTGCAATCTTCTGGTTCGTCCTGCTCGGACCTGTTGGCGCCTTGCTCTATCGACTGACCCAATTGCTCGCCTTCGCGCCCGACTATGCGCATGCGCTGCCTGCGCCGCAGCAGGCGCTCGCGGAAAAATTTGCGCGCGCACTCGACTGGGCGCCCGCGCACCTGATCGCGCTGGCCCTCGCGCTGGCGTCGGACTTCGATGCGGTATTCAAGACCTGGCGCGAGTACCACGCCGCTCATGGCGAGGGCTATTTCTCTCTCGATCTGGGTTTTCTCAACGCGATCGCGCGCGCCAGCGTCGATGCGGATGTGGCTGCGGGCGACGGCCACGCGGTCGATCTGGCCAGCCCGCTGGTCGCGCTCGACGATGCGATGACCCTGATCCGCCGCGTGCTCATTGTCTGGCTGATGGTAATTGCACTGATCGTGATTGCGGGCTGGTTCGCCTAGCGCGCAGCGCGGGCAGTGCGTGAGCGCATGAACACGACGACGACACAAACGAAACCCTGGCTGGCGCAGCCGCCGCATCTGTTCTGGTCGCTGCAGGTCGGCGGCTGGATCGCATCGAGGCGCGCGTGCAGGCGCCGCTGGCAATGGCCGACAAAATCCGCGCCGGCATGCAGGTCAATGTGCGTTACGCCGGCCAGGAGAAGCCAGCGACCGTGCGCGCCGTGGTGCCGGTCGGCGACGAGCGCGCGCGCCAGTTCGAACTGCGCGTCACGATCGA
>JAYTQX010000400.1:0-2584 GCA_043746455.1 Pseudomonadota bacterium | reverse complement strand
CGATGAGTGTCTCTTCGCCGAGCGTCAGGGATTCCGAACCAACCGCGGCGGCGCCCATGATCTTGGTGATGTCAAACTTATGGGACATAACCTAGCGCCGATCCAAAGAAAAACCGCGCCGTAGCGCGGTTTCTGGGGTATTGCGTGATGTTGCGTGAGGTATGAATGGTGCCAAGAGGGGCATCGAAAAACAAGCATTTGCAATGGTTCTCAAGGCACAAAACAAAAGTTATCCGCAAAGTTATCCGTTTTTGAGCGCGCAGCTTTTGCGGCAGGCGTGAGCGGATGTCGGCGCTGGATCGTCATGAGCCGTTGCGTGATGCGTCACGAAATGTCGGCGGGGAATGGTGCGGGCAACGTGGCCCACAAGGTGGAATCGGATTCCACGCCCGGTAGGCTTCTCGGACACTTTGTTTCGCAGATCGGCCCCTGCGCGGTATTTTCGTCACTCGCGCGCGCGTGTAGTCCTGCGGAAACCGGCCTCAATACCGGCGCCATGGGTATCGGCAACGTCAACAAATACCAACATTTTTCAGCATTTTTCAGCCGCAGCGCTCGCTGGCCTTGTCGGGTGCCTCGCCTTGCCCTCGACCGTGCGCGGGCCAGTCGAACAGCCGCCATGCCACCGGCAGCGGCGCTTGCCGGGTACGCTCAGGGCCTCGCAGGGCTGGCCGTCACGGCGACGCGTTGGGCACCACAGTCCACGCGATGTAGAGAACGAACGGCTGAGGGACACAGCTGCAAAAAATGCACAACGGTGGCGGGTGGGCGTAGGATTGGACTACTACATCACGAGGCTCTGCAATGGATCAGAGTAAACCAAGGAATGGCGGCATTTCAGCGGTACTGCAACTGATTGCCATACTCACCGTAATTTTTTCGCTATTGGGGGGCGCCCTAGCCAATTTGAGCTTGGGCTCCGAGGTCGTACTTCTGGTCTCATCCATCGTCACCGCAGCACTCCTATGGGCGGCCGCTGTGGTCGTGCAGGAACTGCGAAACATCGAGTTCAACACACGCAAGGGTGCGACGGTGAGCGTCAACGTTAGCGATTCTCCGGCTGTACCGAAAGACAGCATGGATGAAGCTGGCGCCTTCCGCACCTATGGCATCAAAAAGGATGGTGACAAATATCGCTTCGGCGAATACCGATACGACAACCTACAGGATGCTGTGAAGTATGCCCAGCGATCCGAGGTGGCGTATCGAGAACGCAACAATATTTCCTGAAAAGCAAGTTTTTCGGCCGGCGGATTCAACTGTGAAGTGTGACACCAGCGAAGAATCAGAGTCGGCGTGGTGCCGATAGCTGCGCGGCTCTACTTATAATTGAAGCTGCCATCACGCCACCGAATCGGTCATTGCAGCACGCTACTAGCCCTGAATGCGTGGAGAGCTTCTCAGTAATAACCTAGGATGGATCAATGAAGCATTTTGATTTGATTGGACGTGTTGTCACCTGCACCGCCCTTACGCTTGCGATTTCAGCATGCGGCGACGGATCACAAGTGAGCGAACAACGATCCGCTTCAGACGCTCAACGGTCGGCCGCTCAAGCACAACAGGCCGCCAACGCCGCCGGGAGTGCAAAGGACGAAGCGCTCATCGCCGCCATGGGCAGATGGCGTTTCGTTGCAACCGACGCGAAGATGATCACGGGCGGCGTTAATCGGTACGCGGAAATCGACAGCACGAACGAAGTCGATTTCGACCCGCCTTACAGCGGGCCGCAGCACGCACACTTGATAGTGCGAAAGATTGCCGGTTCTGACCACTTCGAGGTCTTATTGACGATAGATCGCGGTCAAATGGTGTGCGCCGACCCCGAGAGCTGCACGGTCGCCGTAAAGTTCGACGACGCTCCGCCTCAGAACTACAGTGCATCGCACAGCGACGACGGAGACTCGAAAGTTTACTTTCTAGGGGACGACCCCAATGATTCCGATGTATTCGAAGCAGCGCTCAACGAGGCCAAAATAGTAAAAATTCAGCCCACCGTGTATCAGAATGGTTCGCCAGTATTCGAGTTCGATGTGAAGGGCTTTACAAGCGCGAAACTGCTGAATGCGGTCGTCGCCAAATAGCACGCACGCCGCCAAGCTCGGCGCTAGGGTTTATAGGATCATTTCCTCGAACCTGCCTGCCCGGCTCAGTTGCAGGCGGACGCGGCCAGCCATTCATACCGTGGACGTCATCTCACCCAACGATTCCCGTTGTTTGCGCAGCGCCGCCGACACAGCGCGCAGCATCGGCCGGGTGCCGCCTTTGTAGCCGTTACGGCTGGCCGTGGCCTTTCCTTCGACGCTGCGCGGGCCGGTGGACTGCTGCCACGGTTTCCACTGTCTGATAGCTGCCGCTTGCTGCGCTCGCCGTTCTGGTGTCCAGCCGTTGCCCATGGTCATGCTCCAATAGTTCGGTTTGCGGTTTTTCGCTTTCACTCGCGCGCGCGATGTCGGCGGAGTGGTTGTTCACCTGTTGCGGGCCGTGCGCGATGTTCGCCTGCTTGGCAAAGACAACCGGGGGGTTCTTGATCGTCGCCAGCGTTTCCAGTGTGGCGCGGCATTGGCTCTGCGCGCGCAAGGCG
>JAYTQX010000399.1:0-3874 GCA_043746455.1 Pseudomonadota bacterium | reverse complement strand
TCGTGGTGAGGTATCGAACCATGAGCGGCAATCCTGCGTGCCGTTCACCCTTCGATACCTCAGGGCGAACGGAGCATTATTTCAAACTGACCCACTACCCGGAAGACGGGTGCTAAGCCGTAGTCTTGGACGGCGGGTAGGCGAATTATCCGCTCCGCAGCACGATCCGCTACTCTGCCCGCATGACCCAGGCTAGCTTTTTCTGGCACGACTACGAAACCTTTGGTACCGATCCGCGCCGCGATCGGCCCGCACAGTTCGCCGGCCAGCGCACGACGCTCGGGCTTGAGCTGGTCGGCGAACCGCTTTCAGCATTCTGCAAACCCGCGCACGACGTCCTGCCGCAGCCCGCAGCCTGTCTGATCACCGGTATCACCCCGCAGATCGCCGAACGCGAAGGCGTGATCGAAACCGAGTTCGCCGCGCGCGTGCAGGAGGAACTCGGCCAACCCGGAACCTGTGGCGTGGGTTACAACTCGCTGCGCTTCGACGATGAGTTCACGCGCAACCTGCTTTACCGCAATTTCTTCGATCCCTACGAGCGCGAATGGAAGGATGGCAACTCGCGCTGGGACCTGATCGACCTCGCGCGCATGTGCTATGCGCTGCGCCCGCAGGGTATCCAGTGGCCGCTGCGTGAACACAACAAACCCAGTTTCAAGCTCGAAGACCTGGCGGCGGCGAATCACCTCGCACACGACAAGGCGCACGACGCGCTGTCCGACGTGCACGCTACGATCGCACTCGCGCGTCTGCTGCGCGTGCGCCAACCGCGCCTGTTCGAATTCTATTTCGCCTTGCGGCGCAAGCAGCGCGTATTCGAATTGCTCGACTATGTGAATCGCACACCGATACTGCATGTCTCCTCGCGCTACCCGGCCGAGCGTGGCTGTCTGGCGATGATCGCGCCGCTCACCGCACACCCGACCCAGCCGAACGGCGTGATCGTCTGCGATCTCGATGTCGACCCGACGCCGCTACTCGAACTCGACGCCGACGAAATTGCCGACCGCGTCTTCACGCCGCGCGCGGACTTGCCAGAAGATATCGAGCGCATTCCGCTGAAAACCGTGCATACGAACAAATCGCCCGCGCTCGCGCCGCTGTCCGCATTGAACGGTGTCGACACCGCGCGCATCGGTCTCGACGTCGAGCGCTGTCAGACCCATTTGCGGCTATTGCAGAATGCCGAGGACCTACCGGAAAAACTGCGCCACGTGTTCTCGACGCCTCGTGATGAGCGCACGGCAGTTGATCCAGAACTCGCGCTCTACGCGGGCTTTCCCGCCGACTCCGACAAGCGCTTGCTGCGCGAGGTACGCAGGACGGCGCCGGACGAACTCACCACGCGCCGGTTCGCATTCAAGGATCCGCGCTACGACGAGCTGCTGTTCCGCTACCGCGCACGCAACTGGCCGCTAACATTGACTGCCGACGAAGCCACACGCTGGAACGACTTCTGCCGCGACCGCCTGAATAAGACAAATGACGCCAGTGCACTGACATTGCCCGACTACTTCGATCTGATCGAGCAACTGCGCGCTCAGCCGCAGATGACGACCACGCAGTTTGCGATCCTCGATCAACTCGAACTCTGGGGCCGCGAAATTCTCTAAACTACGCTTGCGCTGATTGAAAACGCTCCGCGCCACAACAAATGGACTCCGCATGCCGGCATCGACCTACTTCACCCCCGCCAGTTTCCGCCTGCTGCGTGAATTCGCGCGCAACAACAATCGCGAATGGTTCGCGGCGAACAAGACCCGCTACGAAGAAAACCTGCGCGACCCGTTTCTGCGCCTGATCGGCGATCTGGCAGCGCCGTTGGCCAAGATCAGCCCGCATTTCCGCGCTGATCCGCGCGCGCAGGGCGGATCCATGTTCCGCATTTACCGCGACACGCGTTTTTCCAACGACAAGACGCCCTACAAAACCTGGCTCGGCGGACGCCTGTTTCACGAGCGTTCGCGTCAGGTACCGGCACCCACGTTCTATATGCACATCCAACCCGGCAGCAATTTCGTCGGCGGCGGCCTGTGGCATCCCGAATCGCCGACGCTCAAGCGCGTGCGCGATTTTCTGGTCGACAATCCGGCCGCATGGAAGAAGGCCACGCAAGGCAAACGCTTCCGCGAGAATTTCGAGATCGGCGGCGATACGCTGACGCGGCCGCCACGCGGCTACCCGGCCGATCACGAACTGATCGAGGACATCAAGCGCAAGGATTTCGCGGCCTGGCGCGAGTTCAGCGATGGCGAAGCCTGCTCGTCCGGATTGCGCGATATCGTGATCGACGGTTGCAAGGGCGTTGCGCCGATGCTCGACTATCTGTGCGCCGCAATGGACCTCGAATTTTGATGGCCCGAATCAATCATCCGGCGCTGCGCTATATCGCCGTATACAAATTATTGAAGGCGCTCGGTCTGCTGTTGCTTGCGACGGTCGCGTTCGGCTTCGTGCATACGCCGTGGCTCGAACAAGCGGCGCGCTGGGTGGAAGAGCTGCCGATCCGCAGCGGCCATGCCTTCGTGATGCACTGGATGGACCAATTGCTCGGCTTGGGCCCGCGTAAATTCCAGCTTATCGGGACCGGCGCCTGTATTTACGCGACGCTGTTCGCGGTCGAGGGCTGGGGCTTGTGGCGCAGCAAACGATGGGCCGAATATCTGACCGTGTTCGCCACCGCCTCGCTGATTCCGTTCGAGGTCTGGGAAATCTTCCATCACCTCACCTGGCTCAAGACCACTGCCCTTGTGGTCAATATCGCGATCGTGATCTATCTCTGGCGCATCGCGCGCCGAGGCTAGACCGATCCAGGACGGGTCAGGCTTGCGCAAACGGAAACGCCAGAACGTCGCCAATATCCTCGGTACCGAGCATTGCCATCAGCAGGCGTTCGATGCCGAGCGCGACGCCGGCGCAGCCTCGCAGCCCCTGTTCGAGCGCCTTGAGCAGGTTTTCGTCAAGCGGCACCTCGGCGAGGCCACGCTCGCGCCGGCGCGCATTGTCGCGTTCGAAACGCGCGCGCTGTTCGGCCGCATTGGTCAGCTCGTGGTAGCCGTTTGCCAGCTCCTGCGTGCCGAGAAACAACTCGAAGCGCTCGGCAACTGGCACAGCATCATTGCGAATTTGCGCAAGCGCGCACTGCGTCGCCGGATAATCGTAAATCAGGGTGATCCGATCGGCGGGAAATTCCGGCTGGATGCGATGAGTCAGCAGCAAGTCGAGCCAGTCGTCACGGCCCAGGCCCTCACCATCGACACGCACGTCACCCAGCGCCGCACGTAACTTGGCATCGCTTGCGGTGAATGGATCGATGCTGGCCGTAGAGAGGAACAAGGAGCGATACGTATATTTCTCCGCTACAGGAACGCGTCCGACCAAGGCGAGGGCCGCGCGCACCAGCTCCACCACCTCGTCCATCAACCGTCGGTGATTCCAGCCGACGCGATACCACTCGAGCATAGTGAACTCGGGATTGTGCCGGCGGCCCGCTTCGCCATTGCGAAACACGCGGCCTAATTCGTAGCAATCGCCGATACCGGCTACGAGCAAGCGCTTCTGCGGGAATTCCGACGACGTGCGCAGATAGCGCTGCGGCGCACCGGCATCGATGTGACCCGAGAAATGCGCGACGAAACTTTCGATATTCGGATCGGTGTTGCTCGCCGCTGACAGAATCGGCGTCTCGACTTCGAGCACGTTGCGCTCGGCGAAGAATTGGCGAATCAGCGCGTAAAGCTGCGCACGCAGACGTATTGCGGCGAGCCGCGGATCAGCTACCTTGTCCATGCAGGAATTCCATAAGTCGCACCTCGTCCCACACCTCGACGCCGAGTTCCTGTGCCTTGTCGAGCTTCGAGCCAGCCTCGGC
>JAYTQX010000398.1:0-3141 GCA_043746455.1 Pseudomonadota bacterium | reverse complement strand
TCACCGTCGCCCTCGGCGAGTTCGGCGACAAGACCCAACTGCTGGCGCTGATTCTCGCGGCGAAGTACCGCAAGCCGTGGCCGATTTGCCTCGGCATCCTTGCCGCAATCCTGGTCAATCACACGCTCGCCGGTGCGTTCGGTGCGTTGATCAGCGCCTGGCTGAGTCCGCAGACGCTGCGTGTGCTCGTCGGGCTGAGCTTCATTGTCATCGCTGCGTGGACGCTGAAGCCGGACAAGGCCGACGATAGCGATGCCGAACACGGCACTGCACACGGCGTGTTCTTCGCCACAGTCGTAAGCTTTTTCCTAGCCGAGATGGGCGACAAGACGCAGATCGCGACTGCGGTACTCGCTGCGGAGTATCACCCGCTCTGGCAGGTCGTCAGCGGTACCACGCTCGGCATGCTGGTCGCCGACATGCCGGTGGTCTGGCTCGGCGCACGTTTCGCCACGCGCGTACCGCTGCGCGCGGCGCGCATCGGCGCGGCGCTGCTGTTTGCCGGCTTGGGAGCGTGGATTCTGTTGCGCTAAGGAACGGGAAGACGGGGAGACGGGGAGACGGGAGACGGGAAGTGGGAAGACGGGGAATCGGAAAGCAAGATCTTCCGTCTCCCGTCTCCCGTCTCCCGTCTCCCCGCCGCCGCCTTGCAGACCCATGCCCCTTCATCTACGCTGCGACGACTTCGCCGGGGAACCTGCATGAGTCTCAAATTTCGCCTGATCGTGATGAACTTCCTGCAGTTCTTCGTCTGGGGCTCATGGCTCATCTCGATTGGCGCGTACTGGTTCCAGAACCGGCACTGGTCCGGCACCCAGTTCGGGGCGATCTTCTCAACCATGGGCATTGCCTCGCTATTCATGCCGACCATCGCCGGCATCATCGCCGACAAGTGGATCAATGCCGAGCGGCTCTACGGCATTCTGCACCTCGGCGGCGCGGCGATGCTGTTCGTGCTGCCTACGATCGACGATCCGAACGTCTTCTTCTGGGCGATCCTGCTGACCATGATCTGCTACATGCCGACGATCGCGCTGGCGATCGCGGTGTCGTACAACGCGATCAAGGAACAAGGGCTCGACCTGATCCAAGACTATCCGCCGATCCGCGTCTGGGGCACGGTCGGCTTCGTCGTCGCGCTGTGGGTCATCTCGCTCTTGCATCTGGGCACCTCGCCCGGCCAGTTCTATGTCGCGGGCGCGTCGGCCGTGGTACTGGGCCTGTATGCGTTCACGCTGCCGCCGTGCCCGCCCAAGCTTGGCCGCCCATACGACCACGCCCTGGGCGATCCGCAGAATCTCGATGCGCAAACCCTGGACGCGTTCGGACGATCCAACCGCTTCGCGCTCGTCGATACGCTCGGCCTAAGCGCCTTCGCCTTGTTCAAGAATCCCAAGCTCGCGGTGTTCTTCTTCTTTGCCATGCTGCTCGGCGCCGCGTTGCAATTGACCAACGCCTACGGCGACACCTTCCTGCACGACTTCGCGACGGTCGACACCTACAAGGACACGCTTGCCGTGCGCTACCCCGAGATCATCATGTCGATCTCGCAGATCGCGGAGACGCTGTGCATCCTGGCGATTCCGTTCTTCCTCAAGCGCTTCGGCATCAAGACCGTCATGCTGTTCTCGATGATCGCCTGGACGCTGCGTTTCGCCCTGTTCGGTTGGGGCAATCCGGGCTCCGGGCTATGGATGATCGTTCTGTCGTGCATCGCGTACGGTTTTGCCTTCGACTTCTTCAACATCTCCGGCTCGCTGTTCGTCGAAGGGCAATGCGATCCGAAGATCCGCGCCAGCGCGCAGGGTCTGTTCATGCTGATGACCAACGGTGTCGGCGCCGTACTCGGCAGTTCGATCAGCGGCGTCCTCATCGACCGCTACTTCACCGCCGCCGACGGGGCCAAGGACTGGTATCACATCTGGATGACCTTCGCTGCCTATGCGCTGGTCACCGCAATCGCCTTCGCCGTATTGTTCAAGCACAAGCATGAGCCGGGCGCGGTCGGCATGGCCCAGATTGCGCACTGATTTCGTGCGCATTGCGTATCGCGCCTTTCGAATCGAGTTCCGGCACGATGACGGACCAAGCTGATCTTGTCAGTGCGCAGCAGGCATTCGCAGCGGGCTACCACCTGCGCGCGCAGCAGCTCGCGCTGAGCCATCTGCGCAAGGTTCCAACATCGCTGCCTGCGCAAGGCGTGCTCGCCAACGCCAGCAATGCCCTGCAGGATTTCGCCCAGGCCATGGCCGCACTGGAGGTGCTGCACACGGCGCTGCCGCGCGATGTCGCGATTCAGAAGGCGCTGGCAATGGCCTGCAACAATCGCGGCTCGCAGCACTACCACGCCGGCGATCTCGACGGCGCGGCTGTGCTTTACGAGCAAGCGATCCAGCTCGACGAGGAACTCGCGCTTGCCTGGATCAACCTCGCCGCCTGCGCCGCGTTGCGGCGCAAACATGAACTCGCCGCCGTCTGCTACCGCCAATTACTCGCGTTCAATGCGCAAGACGTCGATGCCGCGATCGGTCTGGCCAAAGCCCTGCGCGCACTCGGACTGGAACAGGAGGCCGACGCCGCATTGGACGCCATCGCCACCACTGCGGGGGACCGCGCACTTGCGCTGGCACTGGAGTTCGAGCGCATCGGCACACCCGAGCGCGCTGCGGCGATCTTCGCCACCGGCGATCCCCGCTTCGATTCCGACGCGCATGCGCGCATGGCGCAAATGCAGGAGGCCTGCGGCAATTTCATCGGCGCACGCAGAAACTTCACCTGGATCGCGCAACATGCGGGCGGCGATGCGCGTGCGATTTTCCGCGCCGAGCGCGATGCGGCACTGGCAATGCCCTCAATCTTCACGAGCTCCGCCGATCTCGCCGCGACGCGCACCGACTACGCTCAACGCATGCGGCAATTCCTCGAAGACTGGCCACCCACACGTCTCGCCAGCCGCGGCGTCAGCCTCGACGATCTGAGTCATCTGCGCCTGCGCGTCGCCTATCAGGGCGGCAACGACCTGCCGCTCGCGAGAAGTTACGGTGCCTGGCTGGCAGCAAGCGCCAGCCACGTGCTGCCGCACGTTACCGCCACAACCACGCGGCCAATTCGGCGGGTGGGTCTGGTCAGCGCGCGCTGGAC
>JAYTQX010000397.1:0-2992 GCA_043746455.1 Pseudomonadota bacterium | reverse complement strand
TAAAGCACACCATCGACGACGCTGAATGTCGCCGCGAGATTCGGCGGCAGCGCGTTTGCCTTGACGGGGTAATCGATCGGCGGATGCTGCGAGGCGACCAGTTCCGGATCCACGCTGAGTTCACCCAAGCGCACGTCGCCCGCAACAAAGCGTGCATCGGCGAACGGCGCCTTGGGATTTTTGTGCCCGTCCGGCGCACGGAACCTGTTCGAGTCGACAGGCTGGGCGGACCACTCGGTGTCATAACGGCAGCCGCCGCTGTCGCAATGCTCCTGCCATTGGTACATCGCGACGCTGCGCAAGAGTACCGCCGCGTCACCGGCACTCACGCCAAGCTGCGCATCGCGAGGCGGTGCGAGAATCTGCAGTTTGCCGCTCAGCTGCACGCTGACGCCTGATGTGGCCGACGCGCCGGCCGCAATTTGCGGTGGCAAGGCCAGCTCGGTGCTGGTCGTCGCTGCGGTCGGACGAATCGGAGTCCGACGCTGCCAGGCCCAAACGCCAAACGCGATCAGCAGCGCGATGGCGACCAGTCCTGCGATGCGCAGCGGCGATATTTTTTTCTTGCGTGCCATGTGGAAAATTCTTGGTTATGTGCGGGTGCGCTACTTCACCACCGCGCCGCCGGAAGGCTCACGCGGATCGGTACCGGCGTGCAGCTTGCCGGTCTTGCGGTCCCAGCTCACCGCGTTCATGAAACCCCAACGCCGTTCCGACTCGCTGACCTTGTGGCCCATCGCTTCGAGTCCCTTGATCTCATCCGGTGTGAACCCGTTTTTCTCGACCGAAATCACATCGGGCATATATTGATGGTGATAGCGCGGATTGCCGACGAACTTCTCCGGCAGCTCGCCATCGATAAAGGCAAGAATGCCTTCGAGCACCATCGTGATGATGCGGCTGCCGCCCGGCGTGCCGATCACGCCGATGCGGTCGGCACCGATCACGAAGCTCGGCGACATCGACGACAGCGGGCGGCGACCGGCCTTCGGCGCATTCGCATCGGCGCCGACCACACCGTAGACGTTGGGCTTGCCCGCGACCAGCGCGAAATCGTCCATCTCGTCGTTAAGCAGAAAACCGCTGCCGGCGACGACCATGCACGAACCGAAGACGAAGTTGATCGTCTGTGTCGTCGAAACCATGTTGCCGTCTTTGTCGATAATCGAGAAATGCGTGGTGTGCGGACCTTGCGGCGGATCCATGTAGCCGGGCAACAGATCGCTCGGTGTTGCCTTGTCCGGATGAATCGAGGCGCGCAGGCCTGCCGCGTAAAAGGGGCTGGACAATTCGTCGAGCGGCATCTTGACGAAATCCGGATCGCCCAGGTACTGCGCGCGGTCACGATAGGCGCGGCGCATCGCTTCGACGATCAGGTGCACGCGATGCACGCGATCGAGTTTGCCCAGATCGTAGCCGGCGAGAATGTTCAGCATCTCCTCGATCGCGACACCACCCGAGGACGGCGGCGGCGCGGTGACGATGTGCCAGCTCGTGTCGGGAGCGCTGCGATAATCGAAAGCGATCGGTTCGCGTTCCTTGGCCCGGTAATTGGCGAGGTCCTCGAGCGACCAGCGCCCCCCAGCCGCGCGCACGCCATCGACCAGTTTCTGCGCGAGTGCGCCGCGATAGAAACCTTCGTTGCCCTTCGCCGCGATCAGTTCGAGCGTGGTTGCCAGATCGGGCGTCTTCAGCACCCAACCCGCCTTTGGCACTTCGCCATTGTCGAGATACAACGCAGCGGAGGCTGGATAGCGTTTGAAAATCTCCTTGCGATAGCCGACTTCGGCTAGGAACCGGGCGTCGGGCGTGAAGCCCTTGCGCGCGATGCGGATCGCCGGTGCCAACGACGCCGCCAGCGGCAGTTTGCCGTAGTGCTCGGCGACGAAGACCAGTCCCGCCGGTTCGCCCGGAATCGCTGCGGACAATGGGCCGTTGAGCGAATGATCCTTGTCCAGGTCGCCGTGGGGATCCAGGTAATCCTTCGCGTCGACCGCGGCCGGCGCCGTCTCGCGCGCATCGACGAAGACATCCTTGCCATCGCTGGCCCGGTGCAGCAGGAACATCGCGCCGCCGCCGATCCCCGAACTTTGCGGCTCGACCACCGACAGCGTGGCCGCCACCGCGACCGCCGCGTCGAATGCGTTGCCACCCTGCGCAAGCACCTCGAAACCGGCTTGCGTCGCCAGCGTATGCGCGCTGGCGATCGCGGCATGGCCGGGTTTGCCGGCGATCCGTCCGTCCCCGGCGGGTTTGTCGGCAGCCTGCGCTCCCGCCGCGAGCGCGAGCAGGAAAATCGCCAACGCATGAATTTCTCTGTTACGCATTTTTGTCCTTCGCCATGTCATTGCCCGCGCTCAATGCGCGGTATCTGTCCAGCAATTGTTCGCGTGTTTCCGCATGCAGGGCATCGACGATGATGCACTCGACCGGACACACCTCGACGCATTGCGGCACATCGAAGTGGCCGACGCATTCGGTGCAGCGCTGGCGCGCGATTTCGTAGATCGCCGGGCCCAGGGAAATGGCCTGATTCGGACAGACCGGTTCGCACACGTCGCAATTGACGCAGGTATCGAGAATCTTCAACGCCATCGATGACTCCACGCGCGGCACTGCCGCGCGTGACCGACTATCTTTTTGCCCTTTCGCCTACTTGATTTCAACGAAGTAGAAACTCGCACCGGTCTTGTCGATCACCTGCTTGACCCGATCCTGGTCGGCGGCGGCACCGATAAACAATACGAACACGCCCTTGAACGCGCCGTCCTTCGCATCCTTGAATGCGCCGACGACGGTATCCGCCGTATAGGTCGAGTTCGGCCCGCTGAACGCCATGAAAGCGCCCGGCAGGATGCCGCGCTGCACGACAGTGGAGACATTGTCCAGTCCGTTCTGGCGGTCGGTCTTGGCTGCATCGTCGTCGCCGCCCGGCACATAGTAGACGTAGGGATGGTTGGTCTTGATCGTCTGCGCGTTTTCACGCAGGAAC
>JAYTQX010000396.1:0-2251 GCA_043746455.1 Pseudomonadota bacterium | reverse complement strand
GCCGGAAACATCGCGCTCGCGCGGTATCGGTTTTGTCTACACCCCTTCCTGGCTGGAAGGATTCAACTGGAGTTTGGACTGGTACGACATCCGCATCCGCAACGCGATCGGCGATCCTGGCTATCAGGCGACGGTCTACAATTGTTATGCGCGCAACAGCGACTCTGCGTGTGCACTGATCACGCGCTCCGGCAATGGCACGATTTCCCACGTCACCGACTTCGACCAAAACGTTCCGGGCGGCGTCGAAACCGAGGGCTACGACCTCGCGCTCAGCTACCGGCACGACACGCCACTAGGCCTTATCAGCGCTCGCTGGAACACGAACTACGTCGACTACTTCGGCGAAATCGGCAAACCCGTGTCCGGCTCGCTGCTGCCGGACGGCTCAAGCGCGCAAGGCAATGTCGTCGGATTGAATAGTCCGAACCTCGCCATATCGAATCTGTTCGGGGTGATCTGGCGCTGGCGTTCGCAGTTGCAACTGGTCTGGGATCGCGCACCGTGGAGCGCGTCGATCACCGGACGTTATTTTTCCCATATCAACGAAGATTGCAGCGTGGTGATTAACCTGGCGCAACAGCTTGGCAATCCGAATCTGGCCAACCTGTGTTCGAATCCGGATCGCTCGATCCTGATCAGCGGCAATCCAGTACCCGAGAATCGCGTACCTAGCGTCACCCTCACCGATATCGAAGGCAGTTGGGATGCGCCGTGGCGCGGACGCATCACGCTCGGCGTGCGCAATGCGTTCAATCGCAGTCCGCCAGTTTCCTATTCATCCGCAAATTCGTTCTTTCCGGACTACGACGTTCCGGGGCGCTTCTTCTACGCCAGCTATCGACAAAAGTTCTGAAGCGATGCGCCAGCTACCGGCATGAATACATCGCCTGCCCCACTCAGCGATCCCGACGCCGACACGGCTGTGCATGCGCACGGCTCGGCATTGGCCAATCTCGCGTTCGGCAGCCTGTCGCGCACGGGGATCGCCGGGGCCGTGCAGGGACGCAACCTGGCCTTTCTGCCCAACGAGGCGTTGGAACTGGACCTGTCCGATCCCGCACAACGCCAGTTTGGCGATTACGAGCTGTTGGAATTGATCGGCGAAGGCGGCATGGGCGTGGTCTACCGGGCACGTCAGTCGAGTCTGGATCGCGATGTTGCGGTGAAACTGTTAGCTGCCGGTCCCTGGGCCTCGCGCGAGTTCGTGGAGCGTTTTCGTCGCGAGGCGCAAAACGCTGCACGCATGCAGCATCCGAACATCGTGGCGATCTACGAAGTGGGCAGCGCCGAGGAGCTGCATTTCTTCTCGATGCGTCTCGTCCACGGTGGAACCTTGGCTTCATGCCTCAAGCGCGACGGCAAGTTACCTGCGCAGCAAGCGGCCGCGCTCCTGCGCACGATTGCCGAAGCCGTGGATTACGCGCATCGCCTCGGTGTGCTGCACCTGGATCTGAAGCCGGCTAATGTGCTGCTCGACGAGAGCGAGCATCCGCATGTGGCCGACTTTGGCTTGGCGCGCCGACTCGACAACGCGTTGGCTACGGACAACGATGAGGTCTCCGGCACGCCCAGTTACATGGCGCCCGAACAGGCTCAGGTGCGCAGCCAGAAGATCACGCCGGCGACCGATATCTGGGGACTGGGCGCAATTCTCTACGAACTCGTCACCGGAACACCGCCGTTTCTCGGCGCGTCGCCGCAGGCGACGCTGAAACTGGTCGTCGAGGGTGCATTGCTCAGCCCGCGCCACCACGCCCCCGACATTCCGCACGATCTGGAAGCCATCATTCTCAAGTGCATGGCGCGCAATACCGCTGAACGCTATCCAAGCGCGCGCGCGCTGGCCGACGACTTGGGCCGCTTCATCGAGCATCGAGCGGTCCAGGCACGTCCGCTCAATGCCGCGCAACGGGTCGCGCGCTGGGCCAAGCGCCAACCTTACGTCGCCACGTTCGCCGCCCTGTTTACGATCTCGCTGCTCGCCGGCATCGTCGGCGTCACCAATCAGTGGCGCCGCGCCGAAGGCAATGCACTGCTGGCACGAACCACGCTATGGCAGTCGCGCAGTGCGGAATCGCAGCGGCTGATCGGCGATGGCGACGCCTTTCACGCACTCGCCGGCGCGGCGGCGAATTTACGCGAGATGGAGGCGAACGGGGCACGCGACCAGGCCAGTCTCGAACGCCTGCGTATCGGCACGGTGCTGGCCAACGCACCACAGTTATTCGACGTGATCGCATTGAACGCA
>JAYTQX010000395.1:0-5258 GCA_043746455.1 Pseudomonadota bacterium | reverse complement strand
CGCCGCCAAGCTACACATCACCGCCGGCGCACAAGGGCGAGGTTGGACCAAACGATATCCTGTTCCGCGCGATCGGCCTGGTCGGCACGCCGTATCATTGGGGCGGCAATACGCCGCAGAGCGGATTCGACTGCAGCGGGCTGATCGTCTTCGTGTTCCGCGAAGTGGCAGGGGTCTCGCTGCGGCGCACCGTGCAGGATATCTACGCGGTCGACCTCGCCGAGGTGCGCCGCGACCGTCTGCAGGGCGGCGACCTGGTGTTCTTCCACACCTCCGACAGAGGCGTCGGCCACATCGGCATCTACGTCGGCCAGGATCGTTTCGTGCACGCACCGAACGAAGGCGGCACGGTGCGCCTCGACTACCTCAGCAATCCCTACTGGGACCAGCACTACAGCGGCGCCAGACGCGTGCCGCTGTGATATCGCCCGCTAAGAATTCGCAACGGGCGCCGCGTTCAAAGGCGCATCGCCGAAACGTACGTCCTTGGCCTCGGGTCCGAATGCGGTGACCGCGATCAGCACGACGACGACGGCGGCGATGAACACCGCCATTGTGAATCCGTACTGCTTGCCATTGTGCTCGGCGAGCAAGGCCAGCAGCCACGGCACGATCGAGGAGATGAAATTGCCGATCTGATAGGTCAGTCCCGGCAGGGTCCCGCGTACCGCATCGGGCGAGAGTTCGTTCAAGTGGACCGGAATCACGCCCCACGAACCCTGCACCGAAAACTGCATGGCGAAGGCACCGAGGGCGAGCCAGAAGGCACTGTCGCTGAACGCCCATAGTTTCAAGGCCGGAAATGCCAGCAGCGCAGCGAAGATGATCGCGCGCTTGCGTCCGATGCGCTGCGACAGTGCGCCGATCGTCAGACCGCCGAGTATCGCGCCGACCTGCCCGAACTGGCCGAGCTTGCTGGTCAGGCCGGTGTCGAATCCATGCTCGACCTGCAGGAAGGTCGGATACAAATCCTGGGTAGCGTGGCTGAAGAACGTAAATGCCGTCATCAGCACGACCATGTAGAACGCGCGCCCCCACAGACCGCGCATCGCCGCCATGCCGCTGCGTTCCGCCGCGGGTTTCTTCTGCACCTGTTCCCAGACCGGCGATTCGGGCACGTGCATGCGAATATAGACCACGAGCAGCGCGGGCACGAAGCCGACAATGAACATTCCGCGCCAGCCGATGCGGTCGAACAGCAATCCGAACAAAAGCGCTGCGAGCAGGCTGCCGACGGCATAGCCCTCCTGCAACAGACCCGAGACAATACCGCGCGATTTTTCCGGAATGATTTCCATCGTCAGCGACGCGCCGAGCCCCCATTCGCCACCCATCGCGAAACCGAACAGTGTGCGCAGGATCAGCAGGGCCGTGAGCGACGGCGCGAATGCCGAGGCCAGCTCGAACACCGAAAACAGCAGGATATCGAGCATCAGGATCGGCCGCCGGCCGTAGCGGTCGGCGAGGCGTCCGAACACATAGGCGCCGAACGGACGCGCGGCGAGGGTCAGGGTGATCGCGAATGCCACGTCTTCGCGGCCGACATGAAAATCGCCGGCGATCGCCTTGACCGCGTAGACCAGCACGAAATAGTCAAACGAATCCAGGGTCCAGCCCAGAAAGCTCGCCAGCACGGTCTTGCGCTGGACGGAATTCAACGCACGCAGTTCAC
This sequence comes from Pseudomonadota bacterium, assembly GCA_043746455.1. Taxonomy (GTDB): domain Bacteria; phylum Pseudomonadota; class Gammaproteobacteria; order Xanthomonadales; family Rhodanobacteraceae; genus Rudaea. The sequence goes on along the minus strand of JAYTQX010000395.1, from coordinate 3,586 downwards.
TCAGCATGGTGAGCTCCCGATGTTTTCGGCGGATGTTACAGCAGGAATTCCCGATCGGTTCACACAGCAAAGCGGTTTTGCAGTATACTCAACGAAGTTTCACCGCGTCGCCCCTCCGTTTTTCCCTTACGGTCGATCTGATTCGCGAGTTCCACTCGCGGCATCCGTCTGCACCACTCGGTTACGACGCCCCTCGATCCACGCCAGAATTTCCGGCGCGGCATCGTCTTTTTGCCTGCGGCGCGGTTTATCGGGAACGCTCCGGGTTTTATGAAGTTTCTGGTCGCAACAACGATCAGGGACCCGCGTGCTTGCGCGCGGATCACCAAGGAGTTTTCCAAATGTCATTCGACACCCTCGGGCTTGCACCCGCCCTGCTGCGCGCGCTGACCGAACACGGCTACGACACGCCCACGCCGATCCAGGACGCCGCGATTCCGGTCGTGCTGTCCGGCCGCGACCTGCTTGCCGGCGCACAAACCGGCACCGGCAAGACCGCCGCGTTCGCGCTGCCGCTGCTGGAGCGCCTGTTTCCGAACGGTACCGTCCCAAACGGCCAGCAAGCGACATCCAACGGCTCCAGGCGCAAGCCGCGCGCGTTGATCCTGACGCCCACACGCGAGCTCGCCGCGCAGGTGCACGACAGCATCCGCGGTTACGCCAAGTACCTGCGCATTCAAAGCGCGGTGATCTTCGGCGGCGTCGGCATGGGTCCGCAGCTCGACTCGCTGCGCCGCGGCGTCGATATTATCGTCGCCACACCCGGTCGCCTGATCGATCATCTGGAACGCCGCACCGCAGATCTGTCCGGCATCGAAATCCTCGTGCTCGACGAAGCCGACCGCATGCTCGACATGGGCTTCCTGCCCGCGATCCGGCGCATTCTCGGCGTGCTGCCGAAACAGAATCGCCAGACCCTGCTGTTCTCGGCCACGGTTGCCGAGGAAATCAAGCAGCTCGCCGCGCAGTTCATGCGCGATCCGGTCGAGATACAAGTCGCTGCGCGCAACAGCATCGCCGCTGGCGTGACCCACCTCGTGCATCCGGTCGATGCTGCGCGCAAGCGCGATCTGCTCCTGCATCTGATGGCCGCCGACAGCCGCCGGCAGACGCTGGTGTTCAGCCGCACCAAGCATGGCGCGGACAAGCTCGCCGTGTTTCTGGAGAAATCCGGCCTGCGCACAAGTGCGATCCACGGCAACAAGAGCCAGGGCGCGCGCACGAAGGCGTTGAAAGAGTTCAAGAGCGGCAAGATCACCGTGCTCGTCGCGACGGACATCGCCGCGCGCGGTCTGGATATCGACCAACTGCCGGTGGTGATCAACTTCGATCTGCCAATGGTCGCGCAGGATTACGTGCATCGCATCGGCCGCACTGGCCGCGCGGGCGCGGAAGGCCTCGCGGTGTCGCTGGTCGCACGCGAGGAATCGGGTCTGCTGCGCGATATTCGGCGCATGCTCAAGCAGGATATCGCGATCGAAAACGTCGCCGGATTCGAGCCGAGCCAGCCTTTGCACCTGGACGGCCCCGGCGGCAATCACGGCGCCCACCGGCCCGCGCCGCGCAATCCGAGCCATGCGCGCCGTCCGCACGCTCCCGCCAAGGCGTACGCGAAGCCGCACGCCGCAGCCAACAAGCAGCGTCAATGGCGCGGCGATCGGGATGCGCGCAAGGCTTAAGCCTGGTTCAACACTTCAAGGGCCGCGACCGAAGCATTAAGGCGCGGCCCGAGATAGCAATGCGACCCGCAGGCGGTCAGTCCGGCGCGCGCAAAAGTGGATAAATACCATTTTGGCGAGCGCGCGATGAAACCGCGCTTGTCGCCGTCGGGCGCATCGCGCGACGTGAATAATTCGAGGAAGACCACTCCGTCGAGCATCGCGGCGATGCCCGAGAGACCTCGGCGCAGCTCGGCCGCGCGCAGATAGTGGATCACGTCGGAACAGACGATCAGATCGAAGCCCGCGGCGAAGCGCAATTCACCGAGTTGACCGAAACTCGCCAGGCGCAGATTGCGCGTGCAGCCGTAGCGCGCGATCGCATATTCGCTGCTGTCGATGCCCAGATATTCGATCGCCGGCCGCCATTTTTTCAGCGGCGCACGCCAGGCGCCCTCGCCACAGCCGACGTCGAGCACGTTGCGTACTTGACGGCCGAGATAATACTCGGCCATGGCGATCGCGAGCGCCGCCTTGCGTTCGAGCAGGCTGCGCGAATTCACCGCGTGGCGCGGATCGCGGTACCAGCGGTCGAAGTACGTGCGGTCGTATATTTTTGCGGATGCAATCATTGTCATTTTTCTTTGTTGCGGTGCAGCGCAATGGGGCATAGGATAGCGTGTCTTCACGTCCGGCCTTGCCATGCTGTATCGGTTGCACGAACTCAATCGTACCCTGCTCAATCCGCTCATCACCTGGTCGGAAAGCGGTGCGCGCATGTTCTCATCCAAGGACAGCTGGCTGTCGCGGCTGCCCGGCGCGCATCGCATGGCAGCGAACTACGAGCTGCTTTACCGCTTGGGCAAGGACTACGAGAAACCCGCGTTCAATATCCGCTCGGTGCGCGCGCACGACAACGAAGTACCAATCGTCGAACAGGTCGCGCTGGCCAAGCCGTTCTGCAATCTGACCCGCTTCAAGCGCTACAGCGACGAACTGGCGACGCTCAAGGAATTGAAGCAGGATCCGACCGTGCTGGTCGTCGCACCGCTCTCGGGCCACCACTCCACACTGCTGCGCGATACCGTGCGCACCCTGCTGCAGGATCACAAGGTGTTCATCACCGACTGGATCGACGCGCGCATGGTGCCGGTCGACAAGGGGCCGTTCCATCTCGACGATTACATCGCCTATATCCAGGAATTCATCCGCCATATCGGCGCCGAGCGTCTGCATGTGATTTCGGTGTGTCAGCCGACCGTGCCCGTGCTCGCGGCGATCTCGCTGATGGCCTCGGCCGGCGAAATCACGCCGCGCACGATGACCATGATGGGCGGCCCGATCGATACGCGCAAAAGTCCGACCAAGGTGAACGATCTGGCAACCACGCAGCCGATTTCGTGGTTCCAGACCAACGTGATCAACGACGTGCCGACGAACTACCCCGGCGCCGGCCGCCGCGTCTATCCCGGCTTCCTGCAGCACGCCGGTTTCGTCGCGATGAACCCAAGCCGGCATTTCCAGTCGCACTATGATTTTTACGAGGACCTGCTGCGCGGCGATCTCGACGATGCCGAGGCGCATCGCGAGTTCTACGACGAATACAACGCCGTGCTCGACATGCCCGCCGAGTACTACCTCGACACGGTGAAAACCGTGTTCCAGGAGCATGCGCTGCCACGCGGCATTTGGAAGGTGAAAGGCAAGCTGGTCAAGCCGCAGGACATCAAGCGCACCGCGTTGTTCACGATCGAGGGCGAACTCGACGATATCTCCGGACTCGGCCAGACCGAGGCCGCGCAAGATTTGTGCAAAGGTATAAAAAGCACGAACAAGAAGCACCTGACCGTGAAAGGCGCGGGTCACTACGGCATCTTCAGCGGCCGCCGCTGGCGCGAGAGCGTCTATCCCGACGTGCGCGAGTTCAT
>JAYTQX010000394.1:0-2920 GCA_043746455.1 Pseudomonadota bacterium | reverse complement strand
ATTGTGTCCCAGCGCGCCGCCGTTTTTCGCGCGACCCACGGAAACCTGCCAATGTCAGAAGTGAAAACCGTTCGTCCAGTCCGCACGCGCTGGTTGCTGCGCGCTGCGACTGCGGTCGTCGCGATCTATGCGATCGTCATTCTCGCGCTGATGTTCTGGTGGAGCTATGAGCCGGATCAGTTCGATGTGGTCAAGTTCGCGCAGGAGCGTGCGGGGCAGCATCAGCAGCAGGTGGTGACCGGCGCGGTCGTGACGGGCGCTTTGATCGGCAGCGCGGAAACCCTGCTCGACAAACGTGGCGGCTATATTTCCAACGACAAATTCCCGCCCGGCCTGTTCATGGACAATGTACCGAACTGGGAATTCGGCGTGCTCACCGCGACGCGCGATCTCGCGCGCGAGATGCGCAACAAGTTTTCGCGCTCGCAATCGCAGTCCGAGGAAGACAAGGATCTGCAGGAAGCCGATCCGCTGTTTTCCAGTCCGAACGACCGCTGGCTGCTGCCGAGTTCGGAGGGCCAATATCGCAAGGCGATCGACCACGTCGACGGATATCTGCTGCGCCTGGGCAAGAACGATCCGAACGGCGCGCAGTTCTTCGCGCGTGCGGACAGTCTTGCGGATTATCTGGATACCGTGTCGACGCGGCTCGGCAGCCTGTCGCAGCGCCTGTCGGCGAGCGTGGGCCAGTTGCAGTTGCAGGGCGACGCACCGGTCGATCCGAATGCGCCACAGTCGAGTCCGAAGACACCGCAGGTCGTGCAGACACCGTGGGACAAGATCGACGACATATTCTACGAATCGCGCGGCTACAGTTGGGCGCTGCTCGAACAATTGAAGGCGATCGAGGTCGATTTCGCACCGATCCTCGAGCGCAAGAATGCGATGGTGAGTCTCAAGCAGGTGATCCGCGAACTGCAAGAATCGCAGAAGCCGGTGATGAGTCCGATCATCCTGAACGGCAGCCCGTTCGGCTTCTTCGCCAATCATTCGCTGGTCATGGCTAATTACGTTTCGCGCGCGAATGCGGCGATCATCGATTTGAAATCGCTGCTCAATCGCGGTTGAACATGGCCGCGCGCTGCCCGAACAAAAACAGCACTCCGAACGCATGAAAAAACTCTTCGCCGACTGGCGCCTGCACTGGTTCCTCCTGCTCCTGCCCGTCGCGCTGTTCCTGCCGGCCGTGCCGATCGACGAAACGCGCTATCTCTCCGTCGCCTGGGAGATGCGCTACACCGGCAATTTCCTGCTCCTGCACCTCAATGGCGCGCCTTATTCGGACAAGGGGCCGTTGTTGTTCTGGCTGATCAACCTGGCCTGGACGGTGGCCGGCCTGCAGGTGTGGATCGTGCGGCTTGGCATGCTGGGGGCGTCGCTGGCGTCGCTGTTCCTGTTCGACCGCCTGGCGCGACGTCTGAATGGAGATGCCGGATTCGCCACGCGCGCCACGACGATTCTTGCCGGAACGGCTTTCTTCGCGCTGTTCTCCAACTTGATCATGTTCGACATGCTCCTCACTGCCTGTGTCCTGCTAGCGTTGCATGGCGTGCTCGATCTGGATGCACGGCGCTGGCTTCGCGGTACCTTGATATTCGCGCTGGGGCTTGGACTCGGACTTCTGAACAAAGGCCCGGTGATGCTGCTCGACGCCTGCCTGGTCGCCTTGCTCGCGCCGTGGTGGAGCGCGACTGCGCGCCAGTATCCATTGCGTTGGTATTCCTGCCTGTTGCTCGGCGTGCTCGGCAGCGCCGTAATCGGTTTGGCTTACATGCTCGTTGCGGGCGGATGGGACTACGTCGATGATGTCCTGTTCCGTCAGACCGCCGCGCGCATGACCAAGAGCTTCGCGCATGCGCGGCCAATCTGGTGGTATCTGATGGTGCTGCCGTTCTTGATCCTGCCGTGGATCGTGAGCCTGCGTGCGCCGTGGCGGGCGTGGCGCAATGGCCTCACGGCGAGCAAGGCGGCGCGCTTCGGCATCGCCTGGTTTCTGCCGGCCTTCCTGGTGTTCTGCAAGCTCAGCGGCAAGCAGCCACATTATTTGCTGCCGCTATTGCCGGGCCTGGCGCTGTATTTCGCGCATGTGCTGGGCGACGATGCGGCGCGCGTGCGCGGACACCTGTTCGGCCTGCTGCTGCTACTGCTGGGCCTGTTTCTCGCGGCGGCGCCCTATCTTGCCGAGCACGCGGAGACCGTCCTCTGGTTCAACAAGCTCGCTACCAGCGGCAGCTTCTCGCCGACCGAACGGCATGTGATCGGCGGCATCTGGCCGCTTTGGGGCGCGCTGCTGGCTCTGCTCGGCGTGTTCCTGCTTGCGCATCCGCACGCGCATACGCAACTGCGCGGCCTGAGCTTGAGCGGCACTGCCGCGATCACGCTCGGGGTGCTGACACTGGTCCAGGCGGTCGGCCCTACCTTCGACGTCAGCGCCACCGCCGCGCGCATCCACGCCGCTCAGGAAAGCGGCAAGCCGATCGCGCATCTGGGCTGGCATCACGGCCTGTTCGAATTTCCGGGTCGCCTGACCCAGCCTTTGGAAAAAGTGGATTTTGCCGATTTGTACACTTGGTGTGCGGCGCACCCGGACGGCGAGATCGTGACCTTCTACACCAAGTATCCGATCGCGGTGAAGCCCGCGCTCGAAATTCCCTATCGGCTCGGGCACATATTGATCTGGCGCGCGGCGGATTTGTGCGCTGGGCCGCGCACGACGGCGCCCGGCAAGCCGGATGAGGATGAGACTCCCGAGGATTGACTGTAGTTGAGGTTTGTTCGCCGACGGCACGCGTTTTTGTTCGCCATTCCCGCGTGCAGCGGACGTAGCCCTCCCCTTCAAGGGGAGGGTTGGGTGGGGATGGTGTTGCCGTTGCCGTACGCTCGTCATTCCCGCGTAGGCGGGAATCCAGTTCTTGTTTTT
>JAYTQX010000393.1:0-5022 GCA_043746455.1 Pseudomonadota bacterium | reverse complement strand
TCGGGTTGCGCTTCGGCGAGTTTCTGCAATGGTTCGATCGCCTGTTTCGCTTTTCCGGCCTGGATCAGGGCCAGCGCGTAACCATAGCGATTGGCCGGCGTATTGAACTCGGCGTGGTTGCGCAGGTTGTCGGCATAGTAGGTAACCATCTCGGCCGGCTGCGCACTCGCGAGTACGCGCACGCGTTCGCGCATGAGCAGGAAATAGGCCTGATTGAGCGCGCGCTGGCGCGCCCGCGCCTGCGGCGATTCGATGAGCCTGACGGCGGAATCCGCTGCGATCGACGCGATCAGCGACGCGGCGCGCGGCGTGTCCTTTGGCGCTGCCGACGTGGCGGGACTGTCGGCCCTGGAATTGTCCGCGGTGGTGGCATTGCCGACGCAGGGGGTGCCCTGGCAAGGCAGCTTCGCGCTGTTCGCGCCGCTGCCCTCTACATTGCCGACGCTCACGCTCGGAGTATTGTATTCCTTCTTGATCACCTCGGCGCGGGCCTTGGCTTCGCTGATGCGCTGCGTGGTGACCGGATGGTCCATCAGCAGGGCAGGCACGTCGTTCTCGTCGAAGCCCGGGCGCAGCGCGCGTTGCATGCGTTCGAAGAAATCGGCCATCGCGTCCGGATCGAAGCCCGACTTGGCGAGCGTGTAGATGCCGACGCGGTCCGCCTCGGCTTCGTCCTGGCGGCTGAAGTTGATCTGCATCTGTGCCGCGAGCCCCTGCACCGTGGCCATCGCGCCGATACCCGAATTGCTCGAGCTGTAGGGGCTCTGACGACTGGACGCGGCGATCGCCCCGATCATCGCGAGGATCATTAGCGGCTCCATCTTCTGCTCGGCTTCGACCGCGCGAATCAGATGATTTTGCGTGATGTGCGAGATTTCGTGCGCGAGCACGGCGGCAAGTTCATTCTCGGATTCAGTCGTGGTGACGAGTCCCGCATTCACGCCGACGAAACCCCCGGGCAGGGCGAACGCATTGATATCGTTGTCGCGGACGACGAAGAACGTGAACGCCTGATCCGGTTGTGGACTATTGGAAACGAGGCGGTAGCCCAGGGTGTTCAGGTAATCCGTGAGCAAGGCATCGTCGAGGACGCCGCTCTGGTTGCGCAATTCGTGCAGCACGTAAAAACCGTATTGGCGCTGTTCCTCGGGTGACGCGATCTGGCCAGCCGAGCTGCCGAGATTCGGCAGGCGCGTATCGGTTGCGTTCGCGTTGCCGCTGAGCAGACCGAGTGCGGCCACAAACAGGATAAGCGGAAAGTTTTTCAACAACATTGCCTGAAATCGAAGGTGGGACCGATGGGTTGGATTACATTACTCCAGCCAGGGTTCCGCATCCACCGAGCATTCACGATTGACGAATCCGCGCTCAGCCGGCGTTTATGCCAGCGCAGCGGCGAATGCGCGCGCCGCAGGGGCTGGAAATGTGCGGCTGCAGCCCCCACACTTCGACTCAGGCGCGGGTTGAAATCTTGCGGCGCGTTGCCCGCGGACCGAACCCAACGGAATCGATAATGAACGCAAAAGTCGAAATCTACACCGGCCCCAGCTGCGGCTCCTGCGTCGCGGCAAAAACCCTGCTCAAGCAAAGGGGCTTGAACTACGAGGAGATCCGCATCGACACGGATCCGCTCAAGCGCGATGAAATGCTGCAACGTTCAGGGCAGCGGCGTACGGTGCCGCAGATCTTCATCAACGATCAGCATATCGGCGGCTTCGAGGAGCTCGCCGCCGCCGACCACAGCGGCAAGCTCGCGCAGATCATCGGCGCCGCGGCATGAGTGCCGGCACGCGCAAACGCCCGACCAAGGCCGCCGCCGCGAAGAAAAATCGCGTCAGGGAGTTCAGCGAATTCCGTCAGCGCATGAACGAACGCATTCTTGCCGAGGACAACCAGGTCGTGCGCCGCTTCTTCGCGCTCGATACGCAGACCTACAAGGACGGCGCGCTCGAGCTGAAAACCAAGGAGCTGCTCGGCCTCGTCGCCTCGCTGGTACTGCGCTGCGACGACTGCATCAGCTATCACATCGCGCAGTGCCGCGAAGCCGGCGTGAGTCGCGCCGAGTTTTTCGAAACGTTCAGCGTCGGCCTCGTGGTCGGCGGCTCGATCGTCATTCCGCATCTGCGCCGCGCCGTGGATTTTCTCGATCAGCTCGAAAAAGAAACCTGAGCCAAAAGCCAAAGGATTCACCACGAAGGACGCCAAGGACACCAAGGACACCAAGGAAGAAAAAGCCGATTTAGAGTTCTTTTGTTTTTCCTTGGTGTCCTTGGTGTCCTTGGTGTCCTTCGTGGTAAATCTTGAGCTTCGCTTGTGACTCTCCTACGTTCACCGCAATAATGCGCTGCAGTTTCCGATGCTACAGCGAGCTTTGCCATGAGTGACAGAACGATTGCGGTGATCCCGGGCGACGGGATCGGCCCGGAGATCATGCGCGCGACCTTGCGCGTGCTCGATGCGCTCGATCTTGCTCTCAAGTACGAGGTCGTCGAAGCCGGTCTCGCTGCGCAGGAAAAATGCGGCGAGTTGTTGCCGGCGGCGACGATCGAGAGCATCGCCAGGCATCGTGTCGCGCTGAAGAGTCCCTTGACCACGCCGGTCGGCGAAGGCTTCACCTCGATCAACGTGGCGCTGCGCCGGCGCTTCGACCTGTATGCCAACGTGCGTCCCGCGATCTCGTTTCCGGCGACCAAATCGCGCTATGAAAACATCGATATTCTGACCGTGCGCGAAAATACCGAAGGCGCCTACATCGGTGAAGGCCAGCAGGTTTCCGCCGACGGCGACACCGCGACGCTGACGCAGAAAATCACGCGCAAGGGTTCCGAACGCATCGTGCGCTACGCCTTCGAGCTCGCGCGCAGCGCGGGCCGGCGCAAGGTCACGATGGTGCACAAGGCGAACATTCTGAAGTCGACTTCGGGCCTGTTCCTCAAGGTCGCGCGCGCGGTGTCGGCGCAGTATCCCGACATCGAACACAACGAGATGATCGTCGACAATTGCTGCATGCAGCTGGTGATGAACCCGTGGCAGTTCGATGTGATCGTCACCACCAACCTGTTCGGCGACATCATTTCCGATCTGTGCGCCGGGCTGGTCGGCGGACTGGGTCTCGCACCCGGCGCCAATATCGGCGTGGATGCGGCGATTTTCGAGGCGGTGCACGGTTCCGCGGGATATCGCCGGCAAGGGCATCGCAAATCCGTGCGCGCTGCTGCTCGGCGCCTGCCAGATGCTCGGTCATCTCGGCCTGGAGGATCAGGCCAATCGCGTACGCGTGGCGATCCGCGCGACGCTCACCGCGCGCGACCGCGTGACGCCGGATCTTGGCGGCACCGGCACGACGGACAGCTTTGCCGACGCCCTAATCGAGCGGCTGGCGAAACCCGCAGCCTAATTCAAGTCCCGAAGTGGCCTGTGGCTGCGCGTCAGTTTATAAACCTATACTTTTATCGCCGCGCGACGTGGTCTAGCGCACGCTTCGCGCCTTTCCCCAGTGGCGTTGCTCGCCGCAGGCAGGATTGCACATAGCGCTCGGCGCGGCGCGCCGATTGCAATGGCGTGTGCTTAAGCGCAAGTCCGACAGCAAGTGCAGATGCGAGAGTGCAACCGGTACCGCGTGTTTCGAACGGCAGGCGCGCGTGTTCGAAACGCGTTTCGGAGTTTGCGTCGACGAAGTAGTCGCGCACGCGTGCCGCCGGCGTTGCGTCGCCGAAATGCCCACCCTTGAGCAGCACCGCACACGCACCGCCTTGCAGCAGCGCGCGCGCTGCCTCGCGCATTTCGCGCGCTGTGCGGATTCGGCAGCCAAGCAATGCTTCGGCTTCCAGGACGTTGGGAGTAACGATGTCGGCAAGCGGCAACAGCGTGCTGCGCAACTCATCGATGCCACGTGCCGTGAGCAGCCGGCTGCCGCTGCCCGAGATAAGCAGCGGATCGAGCACGATATTGCGCAGGCGCTGCGCGCGCAGCCAGTGGGCGACCGCGCGGATGTTCGCCGCGTTGCCGAGCATGCCGATTTTCACGGCGGCGATCGGGAAATCCGCGCTCAGTGCGTAGAGTTGAGCCAGCAACAGCTTGGTCGGCAAGATGCGCGTAGACTCGACGGCGCGCATGTTTTGTGCGGTGATCGCGGCGATCGCCGTCAATCCATGGACTCCGAGGGCAGCGAATGTCTTCAGGTCGGCCTGGATTCCCGAGCAACCGCCGGAGTCCGATCCCGCAATACTCAACACGCAGGGAATCAGGGAGCGAGCGGACACGCGCGATATATCCGTTGTCTGTTGCTAAATTGCAACGTGTGAAAGCGGCTGCAGTCGCCTGGAGCCCACAAGTTTCTCAATTGCAGCGCCATCTTAACTTTCTCTTAAGGCTTGACGGAGTGTAGCTTTTTTGCCAACATCCCGCCTAGGTCAGAGGGCGACAAAGCCCTTTGTGTCCGGGGGCTATGCGTCAAACACGAACCACGCAATCAATTCTCGCGACTGCGATCGCCCTCGGGCTCTCGCTGGCGGGCGGTTTTGCGTCTGCGTCTGCGTCCACGCCGGCGCGCAAGGCCAGCGATAGCGCTGCTGCATCCGCAACCTCGGCATCCGCGATGGCGGGTGAGTTGGCCGACACCGCCGGGCTGATCGATACGTGGCGCGACTATGCGCTGAGCAGCCTGAAGACGAATTTTTCCTGGGCGAGCGACCCGACCGAAGTGGTCCGGGCGCCGTCGGTTTTCAACCGCGGACGCTCGAACTTGTCGCGCTCACCGGGGCTGCATTTACCGGAGACTTCGCTGTCGCAGGATAGCGGGCTGCATGTGGCGATGCAGTCGACGCACGTCACCGACACACCGCTTTACGCAACGGCGGAAGCGTCCAGTCTTCTGCCCGACTACTCGCCCGGCTTGCGCCGTTTGATCGTGGCTCCGTCGTTTACCCATCAGGTTGGCGAGTCCGGTTCGTTCAGCGTTGCCGCGATTCTGGCCTATCAGCGTCTGGCAGGATTCGATCTGGCCGGCGCGCCCGGGATCGC
>JAYTQX010000392.1:0-6987 GCA_043746455.1 Pseudomonadota bacterium | reverse complement strand
AGGAAGCCTGCGTCGCTGCGCGAGAAGATGGCAAATCATGCAGCCGACGTGCTGGCCAAATATCGTTAACTGGCGCCCAACGGGCTTGGCTTCCGTTAGCATCGCTCCGAGACACGACAGTTGACCTGACGCCGAGGCAAATCGCTCCGTATGAATAGAATTTCTACCCAAACACTTGGGCATGGGGATCTTAAAACCCTCGCGCTTGCCGCGCTCGGCGGCGCGCTCGAGTTCTACGATTTCATCATCTTCGTCTTCTTCACGACGGTGATCGGCGCCCTGTTTTTCCCACCCGACACGCCCGACTGGCTGCGCCAGCTGCAGACCTTCGGCCTGTTCGCTGTGGGCTATCTCGCGCGCCCGCTCGGCGGCATCGTCATGGCGCATTTCGGCGACCGCTCCGGGCGCAAGCGCATGTTCATGCTCAGCGTGCTGCTGATGGCGATTCCGACCTTGCTGATCGGCCTGCTGCCAACCTACGCGAATATCGGCTACGCCGCGCCGCTGGCCCTGCTGCTGCTGCGCATCCTGCAAGGCGCTGCGGTCGGCGGCGAGGTGCCCGGTGCGTGGACCTTCGTCGCCGAGCACGTACCCGAGCGCCGCGTCGGCTTCGCCTGCGGCACGCTGACCGCGGGCCTGACTATCGGCATTCTGCTGGGCTCGCTGATCGCGACCGCAGTCAACAAGAGCTATAGCCCCGCCGACGTGCTCGCGTTCGGCTGGCGTATTCCGTTTCTTGTCGGTGGCGTGTTCGGATTTTTTGCGGTGTTCCTGCGCCGCCTGCTCGCCGAAACGCCGGTGTTCGAGGAAATGCGCAAGCGCGGCGAACTCGTGCGCGGCTTGCCGCTCAAGGCGGTGCTCGCCGGGCACGGCCGCGCTGTCGTCGTGTCGATGCTGCTGACCTGGGTGCTTGCGGCGGCGATCGTCGTGGTGATTCTGATGACGCCTACGCTGATCCAGAAATTGTTCGCGATCACGCCGGCCGACGCGCTGTCGGCGAACAGTCTGGCGACCTTGTCGCTTGCGATTGGTTGCGTCGTATTCGGCCTGCTCGCCGATCGCATCGGCGCCGCGCGCACTCTGCTGCTCGGCTGCGCGATGCTGTTTTTAGCGGTTTACGGACTGTATTTCGGACTTGGCTCCACGCCCGGGCATCTGGATGGCCTGTATGCCATAGCCGGCTTTTGCGTGGGTGTCGTCGGCGTGATTCCGACCTTGCTCGTGCGCGCGTTTCCACCGGCGATCCGCTTCTCCGGCATCTCGTTCGCCTACAACGTGGCCTATGCCATTTTCGGCGGATTGACGCCGCTGGTCGTCAGCCTGCTGCTCAAATCCAATCCACTCGCGCCGGCGCATTACGTTGCGGCACTGTGCGTAGTCGGCATCGTCGTCGGTCTGTTCAACAACGCGCGCGAGATACCCGCACCAAGGCCTGCATAAGAGGTTCGATCGCAGGAGTCTCCGGCTCCCGAGCGGCTAAGCCGCCTGCAACAGAAATTCGACTTTGACCGCCTCATAGGGAAACACGATACCGCCGCTCTGCGCACGATCGAGCACGCCGGCATTGATCAGCGCCGTAACATCGCCATGCACCGCTTTCACATCGCGGCCCACACGTCGCGCGGCCTCGCGAATCGATATCGGTCCGGCGCCGCACAGCGCCTTGAGCAGTTCCCAGCGCTTCGCTGTGAGCACCTGCCACAGCAGTTCGGGTGTCGCGAAACCGATGCGCGCGGACTTCTCGAGCTTGCCCGACTTCCACGCTTGGACAAAGCTTGCCATCGACTCGTCCGCTGATCGAACTTCAAGCACTACGGTTTTCATCATTCCACCTCGCAATATCGGCTTGAAAATCGGCGATCAGTCGCTCGGGTGTGCGGAATCGATAGGCAATCTCGATGCCGCCGACGTGGCGATGATCGCCTTTGCCCGGCTCGTTGTCGTAGCGCAGGACGCAAACGCCATCCACGATGTAGGCCAACCGGTATTTATACTCGTGCGCCGATCCGGCGACCGGTTTGGCAACGCGCCAAAGAACCAGCTCGGCGAAAGCGCGATCGGAATAGCCGATTCGGGTGCGCACCAGCTCGACGGCCTTCACGTTGGAGAGAATACCAACAGCGGTTATTGTTGTCAATTACTCCAACATCGAAATCTTCAATTCCTTGCGCACCGATTTGCTTCATAATTTCAAGAATGAACAGCGACATGCGTGACGCAATCCTGATCGGCGGTGGCCACAACGGCCTGGTCTGTGCGGCTTATCTGGCCAAGGCCGGATTAAAAGTCACCGTACTCGAACGCCGCGATGTGGTCGGTGGCGCGGCGGTGACCGAGGAATTTCATCCGGGCTTCCGCAATTCGGTGGCCGCCTACACGGTGTCGCTGCTGCAGCCGAAGGTGATCCGCGATCTGGATCTCGCCGCGCACGGTCTGAAAATCGTGCAGCGCAAGCTCAACAATTTTCTGCCGCGGCCCGATGGCACCTATCTGAAAACCGGCGCGGGACAGACCCAGGCCGAAGTCGCGAAGTTCTCGCAGCGCGATGCACAGCGGCTGCCCGAATACGAACGCCGTCTTGATGTGATCGCCGACGTATTGCGCGCGCTGGCCTTGGAACCGCCGCCGAACGTGACCGACGGCGGCTGGTGGAAAGGGCTGGCGGAATTGCTGCGCGCCGGCAAGCTCGGCAAGCGTCTGCATGGACTCGATGCAAACTCACGCACCGAACTGCTCGATCTGTTCGCGATTTCCGCCGGCGAATATCTCGACCGCTTTTTCGAGAGCGAGCCAATCAAGGCCGTGCTCGGTTTCGACGGCATCGTCGGCAATTACGCAAGTCCGTACACGCCGGGCAGCGCTTACGTGCTGCTGCATCACGTGTTCGGCGAGGTGAACGGCGTCAAGGGCGCGTGGGGCCATGCGATTGGCGGCATGGGTGCGATCACCCAGGCGATGGCGAAGTCAGCCGCCGCTGCCGGTGCGGAAATTCGCACCAGTGCCGGCGTGCGCGAAGTGATCGTCGAGAAGGGTCGCGCGGTCGGCGTGATCACCGAAAAAGGCGAAGCGCTGCGCGCGCGCGCGGTAGTCGCCAACGTCAATCCGAAACTGCTCTACGAACGCCTGCTCGATCCGGCCGTCGTGCCTGCGCCGACGCGCGAGCGCATGGCGAACTGGCGCTGCGGTTCGGGCACGTTCCGTATGAATGTCGCCTTGTCGGCGCTGCCGCGGTTCAGTGTGTTGCCCGAGCCGGGCGACCACCACACAGCCGGCATCATCATGGCGCCGAGCCTGGACTACATGGATCGCGCCTATCTCGATGCGCGCGCGCAGGGCTGGTCGAAGGAACCGATCGTCGAGATGCTGATTCCGTCGACACTCGACGATTCGCTCGCACCGAAGGGTCAGCATGTCGCGAGCCTGTTCTGCCAGCACGTCGCACCGACCTTGTCCGATGGACGCTCGTGGGACGATCATCGCGAGGAAGTCGCCGATCTGATGATCGCGACCGTCGATCGTTACGCACCGGGCTTCAAAGACTTGGTGCTCGGCCGCCAGATCAAGTCGCCGCTCGATCTCGAACGCGATTTCGGTCTGATCGGCGGCGATATCTTCCATGGCGCGCTGTCACTCAATCAATTGTTCAGCGCGCGGCCAATGCTCGGTCAGGCCGATTATCGCGGCGCGCTGCCGGGACTTTATCTATGCGGCGCTGGCACGCATCCGGGTGGTGGCGTTACTGGTGCGCCGGGGCACAATGCGGCGAAGGTGATAGGCGCGGATTTGCGGCGAGGGCGCTGAAAGGCGCAGAGGGGAGAGCTATGTCCACAAGACGGGTTTCTGGAGTGATGGTCGCACTCGGTGCATTGCTGATCGCAGCTTGCGCAGGGGCACCGCCGCACGTTTCGAACGAGCAGGCCAAGCACGAAGTCGAGGCAACCGAGCGCGCGTTCGCCAAGACCATGGCCGATCGCGATCACGCCGCGTTCATGACCTTCCTCGCCGACGAAACCGTGTTCTTCGGCGGCAAGGGGCCGCTGCGCGGCAAGGCGCAGGTCGCCGCGGCGTGGAAACGCTTCTACACCGAACCCAAGCCGCCGTTCTCGTGGGAACCGGCGCAGGTCGAAGTGCTGGACTCGGGCACGCTGGCCTTGAGCACGGGGCCGGTGCACGATCCCGACGGCAAGCTCATCGCGAACTTCAACTCGATCTGGCGCCGCGAAGCGACGGGCGTGTGGCGCATCGTGTTCGACAAGGGTAGCGATGTCTGTGATGGAAAATAACGGCGCGCCCGCTCGCGCTGCGAGCGACATAACACCCGTCGCGGCGAATTCGAAATGGCGCGTGCTGTTCGCGAGCCTGATCGGCACGGCGATCGAATTCTTCGATTTTTATATCTACGCCACCGCCGCGGTGCTGGTATTTCCGAAATTGTTTTTCCCGGCCAGCGATCCCACGTCCGCCACGCTGCAATCGTTTGCGACTTTCGCGCTCGCGTTCTTCGCGCGTCCGGTCGGCTCGGCGCTGTTCGGCCATTTCGGCGATCGCATCGGGCGCAAGGCAACCCTGGTCGCGGCGCTGCTGACGATGGGCTTGTCGACGGTGGCGATTGGCGTGTTGCCCACCTACTCCTCAATCGGCATCGCCGCGCCGCTGTTGCTCGCACTGTGCCGGTTCGGCCAAGGGCTCGGCCTTGGCGGCGAATGGGGCGGAGCGGTGCTACTGGCGACCGAGAATGCGCCGCCGGGCAAGCGCGCGTGGTATGGCATGTTTCCGCAGCTTGGTGCGCCGATCGGTTTCCTGTGTTCGGCCGGCATCTTCCTGCTGCTCAGCAATACCCTGAGCGATGCGCAGTTTTTCGCCTACGGCTGGCGCGTGCCGTTCCTGTTGAGCTCGCTGCTCGTTCTGGTCGGTCTCTACGTGCGCCTGAAGCTGCAGGAAACGCCGGCCTTCCTGCGCGCGCTGCAAAACAACGAGCGTGTGCGCCTGCCGATAATCACCGTGGTCACGCGGCACCCGCTGATCCTGCTGCTCGGCACGTTCGCATGCATCGCCACGTTCCTGCTTTTCTATCTGATGACCGTGTTCACCCTGAGCTGGGGCACGGCGACGCTGCATTATCCGCGCGGGCAATTTCTGATCCTGCAGATGGTGGCGATGCTCGCCTTCGCACTCGGCATACCGTTATCGGCCATCGTCGCGGACCGCTACGGGCCGCGTGCGGTGCTGATCGCGGCGTCGCTGGCGATCCTCGCCTTCGGTGTCCTGTTCGCGCCGATGTTCGTCGCCAATGATGCGGGCATGGTCCTGCTTTTCCTCGCGCTGGGCCTGTTCCTGATGGGCCTTACCTACGGCCCGCTCGGCACGGCGCTGGCGGGATTGTTTCCGACCGCCGTGCGCTACACCGGCGCCTCGCTCGCATTCAACCTCGCCGGCATCCTGGGCGCGTCGCTGGCGCCCGGCATCGCAACCTGGCTCGCGAGTCACTACGGATTGCAGTACGTGGGTTATTACCTGTCGGCGGCGGCGGCGCTGACTTTGTTTGCGTTACTGGCGATCGGCAAGCGAGACGAAGCGTAGCGAACTTCTTTCGTAGAGTCGGGGCTAGCTGCGCATCATCTTGAGCAATGCTCCCAGCTCCTGCTTATCGCTGTCGCTCAGCACGCCCTCGTCGCGCTGTTTCATCAAGTCGTCGATGCGCTGCTGGGATGTCTGCCGATCGAGCTGGCTTAGCGCATCGAGAAATTCCGATTTCCACTGCTCCTCGCCGCCGGGAAATTCCATCACCGCGAGTTTCTGCAGCGCGCGCACCTCATCGCGTTCACCGAAATGCTCGATGACCGCGCCGGTGGAAATTTCCGGGCGCTCGCGACATAACGCGATCAGTTCGCTCAACAGCGCGATGCCGGGCTGGCGCAGCGTCGAAAACAGATGCGGCGGCTCGATCGCGGCGACGAAACCGGGATTCTGCAACAGCAAGGCGACCGCGGCACGTATAGCTGTCATTCTCGGTGGCTCGGTTGTTGATGTGCCCGGCCGTCGAAACGATTTAGGGTCGGCTTTTAGATAGTCTCGTGGTATTTGACCTTTTGCCGTAGTGATTGCGTCGCGTCGGAGCTGTTGTTCAATGTCTTTGTAGCCTTCTTTTGGGCTCCATTGTGCCGTTGTCTTTTCTGTGAGGTATGCATCCATTTGGTCTCGAAATGCGCCGTCCGGTATTTGGCCAATCAGCGGCCTGCTTCTTTCTATAAGGCGCGCTTGGCCATCCCGAGATTCAAGACTCACGTCCTTGCTCAGCTCGCCAAAAAAGAATTCGCTGAGCGGCGTGGCGACCTTCAGCCGGTCTTCAAAACCGGCCTGACCCTCCTTGCGCACCAGAGAATCGGGATCCTCGCCATCAGGCAGGAACAGAAAGAACGCTTGGCGTCCGTCGCGCATGCGCGGCAACACGGATTCGACCGCACGCCACGCGGCCTGGCGCCCGGCGCGGTCGCCGTCGAAGCAGAAGTATACATCTGCACACTGACGGAACAGCAACTCGGCGTGGTCGCGCGTGGTCGCAGTGCCGAGCGTCGCCACGGCCTGGGTAACGCCATGCTGGAATAGCGCGATCACGTCCATATAGCCTTCGACCACGATCAGGCGCGGAATCTTGCTGTGCGCCTGACGCACCTGCCATAGCGCAAACAGCTGCTGGCCCTTGTGGAACAGCGGTGTCTCGGGTGAGTTGAGATACTTCGGGCCGTCCTCGGTCTTGGCGAGCACGCGGCCGCCGAATGCAATCACGCGGCCGCGCCGGTCCTGGATAGGAAACATCACGCGGTCGCGGAACCGGTCGTACTTGCCGCGTTCGCCGCTGGTCAGCATGCCGGACTTTTCCAGCAGGGCGATGCGTTTCTCATTGGTGCCAAGCGCGGACTTCAATGCATCCCATTGATCGGGTGCGTAACCGAGGCCGAAGCGTTCGATCGTCTGCACGTCGAGCCC
>JAYTQX010000391.1:0-2312 GCA_043746455.1 Pseudomonadota bacterium | reverse complement strand
CCTAGCCCGCTATCCGCGTAAGCTGCCTGCCGCATCCATCCATGGAGCCCCCTCCAGTCGGCATCCTGCCTCCTCCTCGTGTGCGCCGCGAGTTGCCATTCAAGGCAACTCGCAAACATCGCACACTAGACCTGCTACTGGCGTTCGACCTCGCGCACGATGCGCGTTAACGCATCGCGCAAGCGCTCACAGCTCGACTTCGTCGCGCTGGCCGTTGCTAAGCTCGGCCGTCCACGGCCTCGCCAAGCAACCCGGCCCTTCGCTCCTGCTACGGGCGTTCGGCTTCGCGCGCGATGCGCTTCACCGCATCGCGCAAACGCTCAGCCTCACCCACCCGTTGCCGGTGGTGCGCTCTGCAGTTTCGCGTCGACCTCGGCGTTGCGCGGATTGTTCGGACTCAATTGGCGCGCGGCGTTGAGCGCACGCATCGCCTCATCGCGCTGACCCTGGGCGATGCGCGCTTCGGCCTGGTCCAGATAGAGCGTGGCCACGCGTTCGCGCATGCCAGGCAAATTCGCATTGCCCGGATCGGTTTGCGCAACCGCTTCGAGATAACCGCGTGCGCCGTTCGGTTTGCCCGCGGCGAGCGCCTGGTCGAACAATTCGCGGGCGCGCGGCGGGATATGGGCGATACCGGCGAGTGCCTGCGCGTTGCTGCTGTCGATGCGCAACACGGCGCGGTACTTGTCGTAGGCGCCGCCCGGGTCCATCAGGCTGCCGGCCGCCAGCGCGCGATCGGCTTCGCCCAATGTGTCATCGATGCGTGCGCGCTCGGCGAGGGTCAACTCCGTCGATTGCTGTTGCTGTTTGTCGGCGACAGCCGCGCCTTCGTGCGACTCGCGCAGGCGCGCGCGCGTACTTTTTACTTCGGTCGCATCGCCGGCCAGCGCCTCAGCCTGGCGCAGCGCAGCCTCCGCCGCCGGCAGATTGTTCGCATCGAGTTGCACGCTCGCCTGCGCCGCGAATGTGAGGCCGATCTTGCGCAAGCCGGCCTTGGCACGCGCATTGTTCGCATCGCGTTTGAGCACGGCCTGGAACAGCGCGAGCGCACCGTTGCCGCCCGTGATTTTGTTCTCGCGCAACGCCGTTTCGGCGCGCGTAACTTGCTGATCCTGCGCTTGCGTATCGGTGTGGTGCATCTGCGCGAGCGCGGCGCGCAGTTCGGGAATCGCCGGCTGATTCGGCGCCAGTTGCGCCAGGTCGGCGATACGCTGGTTGGCCTGATCCTCGTTGCCCTGCGCGATCGCCTCGCGCACCGCTTGCGCCTGCGCCTTGGCGACCTTTTCCATACCATCCTTCGCCAGCGCGTTGCCGGCGTCCGCTTCGAGCACGCGCCGGTAGAGCGCGCTGGCGCTGTCGTCGCCGAGCAGGCGTCCCGCGCTCAGCGCGGCGGCGGCGCGGCCCAACAGATCCTCGACCGGGGTGCCGTGCGTTTCCGCGGTGTGCAGCGCGTTCTTGAGTTGCTCGACCTTGTCGCCGCCGCCGAGAATTTCTTCCGCAGCGGCAAGATCGGTGTGCACGGTCGCCAGATCGTTGTGCGTGAGCGCCGTGCGTGCGTCGTCGAGCAGACGTTCGCCGACCTGATTCAGACCCTGACGCGCCTGATCGTTGTCCGGATCGATCGCGCGCGCACTCTGGAACAGTTCGCGCGCGCTGTCGCCCGCGTTGCCGGTGAGGTGGCCTTCATCCAGCGCCTTGCGCGCGCGCCCAACCAGGCTGTTCAATTCGGTTTTTGGAATAAACGCGCGCAGGCGATCCTGATAGTGCCAGGCGGCGTAGCCGCCGCCGAGCAGGGCGATCAGCAACACCGGCACCGCCAGCAACCAGCCGCGGCGCGAGCCGGATTTTTCTGCGGCGGCGGGTTTGCCGGCGCGGCGTGCGGCAGGCAGATAGCCGCCGGTCGAAACCACATCGTCCATGCGGCCCAGCGTCGGATCGAAGCGGTGGCGCAGCACAGGCGCCGGCGTCAGTGTGGTCGGGTGTCCTGGCGCCGGTGTGGATGCCGGCACTGGCGGCGGCGTTGGACTGCGCGCACCGGTCGGCATGCGCTGCGGGCCGCGCTGTTCCGCACCCGGCACTTCGCGCCGATACGCTTCGTCGGGATCGGCTAGGCCCGGCAGGTTGCCGCCGGCCATCGAGATTTCTATCTGCTCGATCGCATCGGCAAGCTGCGAGCCGTTCTGGTAGCGCTCGTCCGGCGCTTTGGCGAGCAGGCGATTGAGGATGGGTTGCAGCGCCGACAGGTGCTCCGGCAGTACCGGCACCGGCTGGGTGATGTGCATGATGCCGACGGCAAGCGAATCGTCCGCGCT
>JAYTQX010000390.1:0-6197 GCA_043746455.1 Pseudomonadota bacterium | reverse complement strand
CTTGCCTGCAGGCGCAGCAGGCACAGGTCGAACAGGGTGGCCGGATCGCGCTGTGGCGTTTGCATGCCAATGCGCAAACGCGTCGGCGCCAGCTGCTTGAATTGCAGCGGATCGTGTTCGAACAGCAGATCGAACTGCTGCACGCCGCCGTCGCGGCTGTGTAAAAAAGTACACAAATCGCCGATTAGGCGGCGCAGCGGAAAACGCAGGGCTTCGCTCGACTCGATCTCGTGATCGAATTCCATGCGCGCCTGGAAAAGATCAGGCGGCCGGTACAAGAGCGGCGGATCGGGCAGATCGCCGCGCAACCGGTCGAGATAATCGACGAACTCTGCGCCGAAGCGGCGGATCAGTCCCGCATGTGGCAAACGGAATACATCGCGCAGATGGCGCAGACCCATGCCGTGCAGCGCTTCGACCGTCGCTGCATCGAACTGGCAATGGCCGATGCACACTCCCGCGAGTGCGCTATGCAGTACCGGCAGCTGCGGGATCATTGTGCCGTCCTGCGCGCGCGCAAGGGCGAGCGCGCCGAGCGCGGTGGGCGCCGCAGCAAGCCGATGGGTAACGCCGAGTTCTGAGAGTTCTGCGCGCCAGCGACGCTCCAGCAGCGGCCAGGGACCGAACAGCGAAAGACTGCCGCCGATCTCGATCAGGACCGCATCGGCTTCACGCAAGGATACTTGCGAGCTATAGCCATAGGCCCAGCTCGCAATCAGTTCGCGCAGAGCCAGTGCTTGCGCGGGATCGTGCGGCAGCGGACGCAGCGTCGGGAACAGGGCCTGCGCCGCCGCGAGCGATTGACCACGTCGCACGCCGGCAGCCAGCGCGTGCGGCGTTGCATCGATGATGAGTGGCCGCGCCTGGTCGCGCGAAATCAGAGCAGCGGTATTCACATCGATGTCGGTATCGCGCTGACGCAACAGCGCATCGAACGCGAGGCGTGGCAGAAGCAGTGCGGCCCACAGCATTTGTCGTTCTCACCACGCCGGCGTGGCGGGTGCGCGAAACGCAATCGAGCGCGTGGGCACCATGCCGCCGCGGCATTTGATCACCTCGATTCGTGTACCGTCGTTGCGCAGCGGCAGGCGAATGCGTGTCGCGGCCGGCGATGGATTCGTCGCCGCGCGTGCCGGACGGAAGGCGAAGCCGAGCGCCTGACCGGTTTCCGCCGCGACCTGCAGGCGGCGCAGACTGCGTTCGTGCGCCTGACGCGGCCAGCACAGCACGGCTGCACAGACGCCGGAGCGCAGGCATTGCTCGCCGGCCCAGAGTGCTTCGTTCTCGTTCGCCTCGATGCAATGCAGATACTCGAGTTGCACATCGTGTGCACGCAGCGCCGGTGCATAAAGCACATACGGCGCGGCGACGACGACGACATGCCGCCGTTGCCGGGTCAATTCGGCCAGCACCGGCAGGACGAGTTCGAGTTCGCCGGTTCCATCGGCTTCGAACAGCACTTCGCTGAGCGCGCCCAAGGTCCAGCCGCGATGCGGTAGCAACGCATCGAGCGCGGCGTGGCCGGTCGATGCCGCCGGCACCTGTTGCTCGACGACACGGCCGCGCCAGATGCGTGGATCGCGCAACAAGACATTCTCGATGACGGCCAGCTGCGGCATGGCTCAGGGCAACCGGATCACGCCGACATACAGGCCTTCGATCGCAAAATCGCTGGTCTTCGGATCGACCTCGATCGGTTCGAAGTCGGGATTTGCAGGCAACAGCACGATACGTTGGCGATTGCGATGCAATCTTTTTACGGTGATTTCGCCCTCGATGCGTGCGACCACGATCTGGCCATTGCCGGCTTCAGGCGTGCGGTGCACGGCGATCAGATCGCGGTCGAGGATGCCCGCATCGCGCATGCTCATGCCGTGCACGCGCAGCAGATAATGCGGGCGCGGCGAGAACAGATGACGATCGACCGCGATCTCGCGCTCGATATGCGCATCCGCTTCGATCGGTTGACCGGCGGCGACGCGGCCGACCAGCGGTAGATTCCAAATTGCCGCCGGTGCCGGTGCGGAGTGCAGGAGGCGGATGCCGCGCGCCTTGCCCGGCTGCAAGGTGATCGCGCCTTTCTGCGCCAGCGCCTGCAGATGAAAGCCAGCCGCGCGCGGCTGTCTGAAACCGAAGGCTTGGGCGATGTCCTCATGCGTGGGCGGCAGGCCTTCGCGCGCAAGATGGGCCTCGATGAAATCAAGGATAGCCTGCTGGCGGTCGGTGAGAATGTTCATACTACTAATTTACGTAGTAATCGCTGTGAAAGCAATCACCGACGATTTCGATGGTGGACCGTACTGGAAGTCAGTCGATTGGAACCTGGGTTCGTCTCTGCGCTTGAGACTTGGAGGCCATACCCCCACATGAGATCGGGCTTGCAGACTTTTACTGGTGGTTTGCCATTGCGTGTGCCAGATTGCCCGTCCCGCCCCCGATTTTTCATTCCCGATTTTCAGGAGACATCATGCAAATCTCGATGTACAACGTACTGGTTCCGACCGCCAATCGCATGCTTGGCAATGTGCTTGTGTTGTTCGACAAGGCCGAGGCGTTCGTGGCGCAGAAAAAAATCGAACCGGCGGTGCTGCTCAATTCGCGGCTGGCGCCGGACATGTTTGCGCTGACGCGTCAGGTGCAGATCGCCTGCGATTCGGTGAAGGGTGCGGCGGCGCGCTTGACCGGAACCGAGATTCCCTCACATCCGGATACCGAGACGAGCTTCGCGGATTTGCGCGAGCGCATCGGCAAGACCTTGGATTTCATCAACGGCATCGACGTGGCGAAGTATGCCGGCAGCGAAGACCGCGACGTCGTCCTGAACCTGCGCGCCGGTGAGTTGCGCTTCAAGGGACTGGATTATCTGCTGCATTTCGTGCTGCCGAATTTCTATTTCCACGCGACCACGATCTACGCGATTCTGCGGCACAATGGCGTGGAGCTTGGCAAGCAGGATTTTCTCGGCAAGCCCTAGAAGGCCGGCCGATCCGGCCTACGTAGTTGGCGAGTCGTACAATCCAATGCCCCCGCGTTTTGCGCGTGGACAAGATTGCCTTGCAGCAGTGCTGCAGGCTGTGAGTGGCATTGATTCTTCGAAGTAGCTTTGATGTTCGACGTGACTGAATGGTGGTCCCATGGCATCGCTTGGCTGAGCGGGCACGTGGTGGCACCGACGTTGTCGCTTCTACATATTCAGGGCGTCGTTGGCAATCCGAATGACATCGCCGAAGCCGGGCTGATCGCGCTGATACAGATCGGCATTATCTCGCTGATCTTCCGTCCGCTGGAAACGTTCGCGCCGGCCGAGAAATGGGCCGATCGACGCCTGACCCGAATCGATCGGCTGTATACGCTGCTGATGTTGCTCGGCCTGAATCCGTTGTTCGCCTTCCTCGTATTGACGCCGTTCGCAAACTTGTTCGGCATTGTCGATAACGCCGCTGGCGGCGAACCGGTCGGCGGTCTGCTGCACTGGTTGCCGCAGCTGGCTTCGCATCCTTATCTTTCGTTCGCGATCTACTACGTTGTCTACGATCTGACTTATTACTGGATGCATCGCGCCCAGCACGCGATTCCGTGGTGGTGGGCCCTGCACAGCATGCATCACAGCCAGCGTCAGATGAGCTGCTGGACGAACGATCGCGGCAGCTATCTGGACGGCATGCTGCAGTCGATCATTCTCGCCACGGCCGGCCTGGTGATGGGAGTGGATGCAGCGCAGTTCGCACTGTTGGAGCTGCTCAGCGAATTGGTGCAGAACCTTTCACATACCAATACGCGGCTGGGATTTGGCCGCTACGTGGAGAAATGTTTCGTCGATCCGCGCTTCCACCGACTGCACCACATGCGCGTCAATCCGCAGCGCCCCAATTTGCATAACTGCAACTTTGGCCAGGTGTTGTCGATCTGGGACAGCTTGTTCGGCACCGCCCTGTTCGGTCAACCGATCCTGCCGACCGGCGTTGGTGATCCTGCGGTCGATGCCGACAACGGGCGCGGACTCGTCGCGATGCAATGGGGGGCGTTGCGGCGCTTCTGGGGCGCGTTCCGCCGGCTGGCAGGCTGGAAGTTGGGCGAGGTTGCGTTCGGACCGGACCATGCGCCGATCCCGGTAAGTCATCTGGATCTGCACATGTTCGAGCGCCCGACGACAGCCGATCCCGGAGCGCGAACTTCCGCAGCTTGACCCGTCGGCGACGCGTATTTTCCACTGCCGCAAACTCGACTGGATTGAGCCCGTCCCGCATACTTTCTTCAGCTTTATGGCCTTGCCTTGGACGTATGCCGCGCATGTCGATCCTCATCATCACCTTCTGGATGCTCAACCTCCTCCTCGATTCTGGCGGACACTTGGCGTTCAAGGCCGCGGCGGCGCAGACCGATTGTGGCGATGGCCTCGCGCGCTGGCGCAATATGGCGCAACGCCCGTGGATCTGGATAGGGGTGACCTGCTTCGTCGCCGAATTCGTGGTCTGGCTGGCGTTTCTGTCGTTGGTGCCGTTGTCGCGAGGCGTGCTGCTGGGGTCGATCAACATCGTGGCGGTGATGCTCGCTGGACGCTGGGTGTTCGCGGAGAAGTTCACGCCGCTGCGCATCGCTGGTAGCCTGCTCATCGCTCTTGGCGTCGCCATCGTTGGAGTGAGCTGAGCGATGCGCCGTTTCTACTTCATCGGATTTCTCGCGTTGATGCTGTTCGATACGCTCACGCAGGTCTGCTTCAAGTTCACCGCGCTGCATGCCGCACCGCTGGCGATGGATATCGGCTGGGTGCAGCGCGTGCTCAGCACGCCCTGGGTCTATGGTTCGATCGCCGGGTATCTCGGTGCCTTTTTCACCTGGATGACCTTGCTCAAACACGCGCCGGTCGGTCCGGCGTTCGCCGCGTCGCATCTGGAAGTGGTTGCGGTATTGGCGCTGTCGGTGCTGGTCTTCGGCGAGCACTTGTCGATCGGACAGCTCCTGGGCAGCGCCGTGATCGTCGCCGGCATCATCTGTCTTGCCGTCGATCCGCCGCATGAAGGCGTGGATGAGCCTGTTGCGTAGCCCGATCTCCGAGGTTCCACCGACTGCGGGCCTGCCTCCGCTGTGGCGCGATTTGTTTCCGTCAAGCACCCCCTCGCTGGCCGAACGCGCCGCCGTTTTTGTCGGCGTAGACGATATCCAGATCGAATGCTCTGGCACAGCCGCGCTGGTCGTTGCGTTGTCCGCGCTGCGCCGGCGCAGCGACCGAATGAGCGTCGTGGTGCCCGCGTATACTTGTCCACTTGTCGCCATTGCAATTGCGCATTGCGGCCTCAAAGTTCGGTTGTGCGACCTCGCGCCCGATCATTTCGACATGGATCCCGCCGCACTTGCGGCCGCTTGCGACAACGACACATTGGCGATTATTCCGACCCACCTCGCCGGCCGCGTCGCCAATGTGGACGTCGCCCTGGCGTGTGCGCGGCGCGTCGGCGCGTTCGTGATTGAAGACGCCGCGCAAGCGCTCGGCGCGCGCAGCGGCACAGCGTCAGTCGGCAGCAAGGGCGATATCGGATTTTTCAGTCTCGCCGCAGGCAAAGGATTGACCCTGTACGAAGGCGGTTTGCTCGTCGCACGCGACCCTGACCTGCGCGTGCAACTGCGCCGCTGCCATGACGAACTCGTCGTCGCGAACGCTGCGTGGGAGTTCCGGCGCGCCACTCAGCTGCTCGGTTACCACTTGCTGTATCGACCTCGCGGCTTGTGGCTCGCCTACGGATTGCCGCGGCGCCGGGCGCTGAACGCCGGCGACTTGACCGCGGCCGTCGGCGACGATTTTTCGCTCTCGATTCCATTGCATCTTGTCGGCGCCTGGCGCCAGGGAGTCGGTGCACGGGCGTTTTCGCGTTTGTCGGACTTTCAGTACGAACTAGCGACGCGCGCGCAGCAACGCATCGCGCGTCTGGCGCAGATTCCCGGTGTGAAAGTGCTGCGCGATGGCGACGATGCGCAGGGAACTTGGCCGTTCCTGCTTCTGAGGATGGACGATCAGGCCATGCGGGATGCGGCGCTCGCGCGGTTATGGAGCACGAGTCTTGGCGTGAGCCGCCTGTTTATCCATGCGCTGCCGGATTATCCCTATCTCGCCTCGATCGTTCTTCCCGCCGACGTTCCAAACGCGCGTGCGTTTGCGGCGCGCACGCTGACGATTTCCAACAGCCCCTGGCTGGACGACG
>JAYTQX010000389.1:0-1665 GCA_043746455.1 Pseudomonadota bacterium | reverse complement strand
CGTTCGCCGGCGCCGACGGCAGCGCGCGAACTCACGGAATTGCGGTCCGTGCCGGCGAGCCTTCGATCGCGTCGAACAACTGGCCCGCGATATTCAGCCCGAACTGCGCGTCGAGTTCGCGGATGCAGGTCGGCGAAGTCACGTTGACCTCGGTAAGCCAGTCGCCGATCACGTCGAGTCCGACGAAGCGCATACCACGCGCGACCAGCTCAGGCCCGACCTGCGCGGCGATCCAGCGATCGCGCTCGGACAAGGGCACGCCGACGCCCTTGCCGCCGCGCGCGAGATTGCCGCGGAACTCGTCGCCCTGCGGCATTCGCGCGAGCGCATACGGCACGGGCGTGCCGTCGATCAAAAGTATACGTTTATCCCCGGCGCTGATTTCCGGGATGAATTTCTGTGCGAGCGCGAACGCCTGGCCTTCGCCGGTGAGGGTTTCGAGAATCACGTTGAGGTTGGGATCCGCGCCGGAACCCAGGAAAATGCTGCGTCCGCCCATGCCGTCGAGCGGCTTGAGCACGACCTTGCCGTGTTCGTGGGCGAAGCGCTTCAATTCGGCAACGTCGCGCGCCACCAGGGTCGGCGCGATGCACTGCGGGAAATGCAGGGTGAACAATTTCTCGTTGGCATCGCGCAGGCCGCGCGGATCGTTGATCACCTGCACGCCGGCGTTCTGCGCGAGCTCCAGCACCATCGTGTCGTAGAGGAACTGCGCGTCGAACGGCGGATCCTTGCGCGCAAGGATCACATCGACCTTGCGCAGATCCTGCCATTGTTCGGTGCCGAGCGTGAACCAGTCGTGCGCATCCTCGCGCACGGTCAGCGGCGCGGCATGCGCCCATGGCGCGGCATCGCGCAGCGCCAAGCTGCCCTGGGTCAGATAGAGCAGGCGATAACCGCGCCGCTGCGCTTCGAGCAGCATGGCGAACGTGGAATCCTTCTTGATGTGGATGGCGGCGATGGAGTCCATCAGCACGGCCAGGGTCGTGGTCATCGAAAACGCTGCCTGTGGTAATCGGTATCGAAGTGTAATCCGCTGCGCGTCGCCGAAGCGAAGTGCGGCGCCAGTGTACAAGCGCGAGCCCGGCGTCCGCCGTGTCGTTGTCGCGACGTGCGACGATGCAGCGCACCTGCGCCGAAAGGGTCTTAAAACGTGATGGTATTCACACGTTGCCCCACCAGCGCTGTCTATACTAACCACGGCTTAAGGGGGCTGGTCGAACCGCGTGTACTTGGCACTGACGATGCATGAAAATGTGTCGCGCCGCGGGCAGCTGTGCCAGTATGCAAACAGGCGTTTCGCTTGACAGGGCTGCGAGCTTGAGTTTAAACAACGCCTTTGCTCCATCGTTCGCGCTTTCTGCGCGGCATCGCCCTGGGGCGATCGCCGGCGAATCGGACTTTGCTTGTCGCGGCGAGGAATTTGCCGGCGGCGATGGATCGTGGGTTGGAGGACGGCGCGTGGAAGAAGCAGCGAGTAGCAACGGGTTGACGGGTTTGCGCGTTATGGTCATCGACGATTCGAAGACCATTCGCCGCACGGCGGAAATGCTGTTGAAAAAGGAGGGTTGCGAAGTCGTGACGGCGGTCGATGGATTCGAGGCGCTGGCCAAGATTTCCGATCAGCGCCCGCACATCATCTTCGTCGACATCATGATGCCGCGG
>JAYTQX010000388.1:0-2681 GCA_043746455.1 Pseudomonadota bacterium | reverse complement strand
GCCGCGTTAGCCAGCGCGGCGCGCAGCAGGACCATGCCTGAACGGGCACGGGCGCAACCCCGGAGGCGGAGTCCTGGAACGCGCCTGTGTTAGAATTTTGGGCCCTGTTTCGACTCCCGAGGAACTGCAATGCTCCAGCTTGCCGAGCGTATGAGCCGCGCCAAACCGAGCGCGATCATGGCCGTGGCCGACAAGGCGAAAAAGCTCAAGGCGGCGGGGCGCGACATCATCAGTTTTTCGATCGGCGTGCCGAATTTCCTGCCGGGCGAGCACGTTTATGCCGCCGCGCGCGAGGCGCTGGCGCACGATAGCGGGCAGTACGGTTCCAATCGCGGCAGCGACGCGTTGCTGGACGCGTTTCTGAAGCATCTCGAAGGCAGCGGCCTGCCCGGTTACACGCGCGCGAATCTGGCCGTCGGCGTCGGCGCCAAGCACACTCTGTACAACCTGGCCGAGGCGTTGCTCGATCCGGGCGACGAGATCGTATTCCCGACGCCGTACTGGACGACCTACGTCGACATCGCCGATATCCTTGAAGCGAAGGTGACGACCCTGCCATGCCCGCCCGAGCAGAACTACAAGCTTACGCCGGCGCAACTCGACAAGGCGCTGGCGACCAAGCCCAAGGTATTCCTGTTCAACAATCCGTCGAATCCGACCGGCATGGTCTATACGCGCGAGGAAATCGCCGCGCTGGCCGAAGTGGTGGCGAAACATCCGGACACGTGGATCATTCTCGACGACATCTACAATCGCCTGATCTTCGACGGTATCGGCTACCACAATTTCCTGCACACGCAGCCGCAGTTGCGCGAGCGCACAATCGTCGTCGATTCGCTGTCGAAGACCTACGGCATGCCCGGCTGGCGCGTGGGCCTGATTGCGGCGCCGGTGAGCGTGGCGCAGGCAGTGGTCACGCTCAACTCCAACCACATCACCAATATCCCGGAAGTGGTCACGGCCGCGGCGACCGCCGCGCTGACCGGTCCGCAGGATATCACCGTGCAGAAATGTGCCGAGTTCGCGCAGAAGCGCGATCAGGTACTGGCTGTGCTCAATGCCATTCCCGGCGTGCATTGCCCGCGTCCGCAGGGCGCGTTCTATGCGTTCCCGGACATTTCCGTGGCGTTCGGCAAGAAGCACGGCACGAGTGTAATAAGCAGCGATGTGGATTTTTGCAATTTGCTGCTGGAAGTGAAAGGCGTCGCCTGCGTACCCGGCTCGGCGTTCGGCGAACCGCGTGCGCTGCGCATTTCGTATACTTGCAAATCGGCCGAGTTGACCGACGGCATGAAGCGCATCCAGGAATTTTTCGCCGAATTGAGTTGAACTGAACGCGGGACTCGGGACTCGGGACTCGGGACTCGGAAGGGCAGCAAAAGCAGTGCGCTTTCGCTTTTGATCTTCCGAGTCCCGAGTCCCGAGCCACGTATCCCGATGGTCAAAAGCATCATTAGTCCCTCGGAGTTCGCAAACATGAAATCCCCCGTCCGAATTGTCGTCACCGGCGCCGCCGGCCAGATCGGTTACGCCTTGCTGTTCCGCATCGCCGCGGGCGACATGCTGGGCCAGGATCAGCCGGTCGTTCTGCACCTGCTCGAAATCACGCCCGCGCTGCCGGCGTTGAACGGCGTAGTGATGGAATTGAACGACTGCGCATTCCCGCTGCTTGCCGGCGTGGTCGCCACCGATGATTTGAACGTCGCGTTCAAGGACGTCGACTATGCGCTGCTGGTCGGCGCGCGTCCGCGCGGACCCGGCATGGAGCGCAAGGATCTGCTCGAAGCCAACGGCGCGATCTTTTCGCCGCAGGGCAAGGCGCTCAACGATCATGCGAAGCGTACGGTCAAGGTACTCGTGGTCGGCAATCCGGCCAATACCAATTCGCTGATCGCGCAGCAGAACGCTCCGGATCTCGATCTGAACTGTTTCACCGCGATGGTGCGCCTGGATCACAACCGCGCGTTGTCGCAGCTCGCCGAAAAAACCGGCGCACACACGACCGACATCAGGAAGGTGACGATCTGGGGCAATCATTCATCGACCCAGTATCCGGACCTGCACCATGCCACCGTGAAGGGTGCGGCGGTGCTGACTCTGGTCGATCAGGCCTGGTACAAGGATACGTTCATACCGACCGTGCAGCAGCGCGGTGCGGCGATCATCAAGGCGCGCGGCGCATCGAGCGCGGCATCGGCCGCGTCGGCCGCGATCGATCATATGCGCACTTGGGCGCTGGGCACCACGGAAGGCGACTGGGCCTCGATGGGCATTCCGTCGGACGGCAGCTACGGCATCGCGCCCGGCGTGATCTACGGCTATCCGGTGACGATCAAGGATGGCAAGTTCAGCATCGTGCAGGACCTGGCGATCAACGAGTTTTCGCGCGCGCGCATGGATGCGACCGACAAGGAATTGCGCGAAGAGCGCGCTGGCGTAGAGCATTTGTTTGCGAAGCGCTGATTCGGTAAATGCAGGCAACATCTACCTCTCCCGCCGGCGGCGACCACAGGGAGTGCACAGCTGAGAGGTCGCCGCGCTTCGCGCCGCGGGCGAGGGTAGCGCCTGAATTTGTTTGACCCGTTTGCTTTCGGATGAACCACCCTCATCCGCCTTCGGCACTTTCTCCCGCCAGCGGCAGAAGGGAAAACCAGCACCTCATATTGGACAATCGCAAGGGG
>JAYTQX010000387.1:0-8803 GCA_043746455.1 Pseudomonadota bacterium | reverse complement strand
GCAATCCAACTCGGCGCCCGATGCTCGGCGACGACCGTCGTATAGATGCCGCCGCGCACGCCGAAATCGGCCGACAGACGCATAAAACGCGGCTGTGTCGCCTTGACCAGATCGTCGAGCATTTGATTGGTCACCGCTTCATGGAATGCGCCCTCGTTGCGGTACGACCACACATAGAGCTTGAGCGATTTGAGCTCGACGCAGGTTTGTTCCGGCACGTATTCCAGATGCAGGATGGCGAAGTCCGGCTGGCCGGTTTTCGGGCACAGGCAGGTGAATTCGGGGATGCGCATGCGGATGATATACTGCCGATCCGGTTGCGGGTTCGGAAACGTCTCCAGGGTTTTGCTGGGGGCTGTGGACATGGCCGTTGACTCCTAGGACTTCTGGCTGATCTTTTTTTCGCGGTGGGCGCGCACCTTAGCTTATGCCCTCGCGCTCTACAACGCGGCGCCCGCTTGCATCGGCAGGCGCGCGCCGAACGGAATTTCGAAAACTTGTGCGATCATCCTCGATCGTGAAAATCAAACAGCGGCCGTCCTGACCGCACTTTTCAAAAAAAGAAACGATGCGACTGACCACCATCAAGCTGTCCGGTTTCAAATCTTTCGTCGATCCGACCGTCCTTCATCTGCCCACCAACATGACCGGCATCGTCGGTCCGAACGGTTGCGGCAAATCCAACATCATCGATGCGATCCGCTGGGTCATGGGCGAGAGCGCGGCGAGCCGCCTGCGCGGCGATGCGCTGAGCGATGTCATCTTTTCCGGTTCGGCCGGACGCAAACCGGTCGGCGCGGCGACGGTGGAGCTGATCTTCGACAATTCCGACGGCCTCGTCGTCGGCGAATACGCCAAGTACAACGAGATCTCGGTCAAGCGCATCGCCAGCCGCGATGGCCAGTCGCAGTACTTTCTCAACAGTGCGCGCTGCCGCCGACGCGACATCACCGACCTGTTCCTCGGCACCGGCCTGGGCGCGCGCAGCTATTCGATCATCGAGCAGGGCATGATCTCGGAGATCATCTCGGCGCATCCGGACGAATTGCGCGGCCATCTGGAGGAAGCCGCCGGCATTTCCAAGTACAAGGAGCGGCGCAAGGAAACCGAGAGTCGGATCAAGTCGACGCGCGAGAATCTGGAGCGCCTGAGCGACGTGCGCGAGGAAGTCGACAAGCAGCTCGAACACCTCAATCGGCAGGCCAAGGCCGCGGCGCGCTGGCAGGAATTGAAGAACGAACACGCGCGCCGCGAATCCGAGCTGCGCGGCCTGCACCATCGTGCGGTCTCGACCGAACTCGAAGGTCACAGCGATGCGTTGAAGCACGCGGAGACCGGTATCGAAGCGCTGGTCGCGGATCAGCGCCAGGTCGAGGCGCAGCTGGAAACGCTGCGCGAAACGCATCAGGGCGCGAGCGAACATCTGAACCGCGTGCAGGCCGAGGTCTACCGCGTCGGCGGCGATATCGCGCGCGTTGAGCAGCAGATCCAGCACAATCGCGAGCTGGGCGAGCGCCTGCAGCGCGCACGCGAGGAAACCGAGCGCGCCAGAGCCGAACTTGGCGAACATATCGCCGCCGATCGCGAGCAGATCGAAACCTTGCGCGCCACGCTGGGCGAAGGCGAGCCGCGTCTGGCCACGCTGCGTGCCGCCGCCGAGCAGACCGCCGAGGCGCAGCGCCTCGCGGAGACGGGCCTGAGCGAATGGCAGGCGCAGTGGGACGAACACGCGAAAGCGAGCGCGGATTCCGGTCAGGCGGCCGAAGTGGAACGCACGCGCCTGGACTATCTCGATCGCCAGTCGATGGAAACCGGCCGCCGGCTTGAGGCGTTGCGCGCAGAAAAACAGGCCGCCGATTTCACCACGCTCAGTGCCGCCGCGGAGCAGCTCGCCGCCGATCACGACGAACATCGCGGCAAAGTGGAAACGTATACTTCGCTGCTCGACGAGCGCAAGAACAAGCACGAGGTACTGGCCGGAGAAGAGCATCAGGCCAGTGCCTGGCTCAGCGACGCGCGTACCCAGCTGCAATCGATGCAGGGCCGACTGGCTTCGCTTGAAGCGCTGCAGCATGCGGCGCTCGGTCAGGAAAAATCGCCGGCACACGAATGGCTGGAGCGGCTCGGTCTGGACAAGGCGCCGCGTCTGGGCGAGGCGCTCGATGTCGAGGCCGGCTGGGAAACCGCGGTCGAAACCGTGCTCGCGGGCCTACTCGAAGGTGTGCTTGTCGATGCGCCGTTCGACTATCTGCACGAGCTCGGGCAGGCGAGCAAGGCCGATATCACCCTGGTCGCCGCAGGGCAGAATATATCCGCGCCGGCAGGCACGCTCGCGGCGCACGTACGTGGGCCGACTTCCGCGTTGCGCATTCTGGCAAATGTATACACAGCCGAGTCAATCGATGCGGCGCACACGCGCGCCGGCACACTCAGCGCACACCAATCGGTTATCACGCCGGCAGGCGAATGGCTCGGCGCCGGTTACGCGCGCGTCCTGCGCCGCGGCGGCAGCCAGGCCGGCGTGCTCGCGCGCGAAAAGGAGATACACGCGCTGAAGGAGCAGATCGGCGCCCTGCAGCAGCGCGCGGAAACACTCGGCACGCGCTTCGAGGAGATCAAGACGCAGCGCGCCGATGCCGAACGCACGCGCGACGACGCGCAGCGCGAGCTCTACGTGACCCATCGCCGCGTCGCTGAGCTGGCCGGGCAACTGCAGAGCCAGCGTGGCAAGCTTGAGAGCGCACAGGCGCGCATTGCGCGCGTCGACGCGGAGAGCACGGAACTGGAAGAAAAACTGACGGCCGACCAGGCGCAGACGCGCGAAGCGCGCGCGCGCCTGGATGAAGCGGTAGCGCGCATGGGCGACCACGAGCAGCGCCGGCAGTATCTGGATGGCGAACGCCGTCGTCTGCTCGAAGCGCGCGAGGAAGCGCGCATGAATGCACGCGAAGCCGGCGAGCAGGTGCATCAACTGGCGCTCAATCTCGAGTCCAAGCGCGCAGCGGTCGCTTCGCTCGAACAGGCGCTGCAGCGCATGCACAGCCAGCTGGCCCAGCTCGAATCGCGCAAGACGGAAATCGCCCAGCAGCTCGAATCCGGGCAGACCCCGCTCGGCGATCTCGAAGCCGAGCGTCAGACCTATCTCAATCAGCGCCTGCTGACCGACAAGCAGCTGGTCGAGGCACGCAAGGCGCTGGAAGATCACGACCACGAGTTCCGCGGCTACGAACAGGAACGCCATCGCATCGAACACCTTCTGCAACAGCAGCGCGAGGCGATTTCCGAACAGCGCTTGATCGCACAGGGCTTGAAGTTGCGCGCCCAGCAATTGCACGAAGCGATCACAGATGCGGGGCATGAACTCACCACCGTGCTCGAAGCGCTGCCGCAAGGCGCCGAACCGGAAGAGTGGCAACGCGCGATCGCCGAACTCGACGCCAAGATCAAGCGTCTCGAACCGGTCAATCTCGCCGCGATTTCCGAGTATGAGGAGCAATCGCAGCGCAAGACCTATCTCGATGCGCAGTCGGCGGATTTGAACACCGCGCTGGAAACGCTCGAAACCGCGATCCGCAAGATCGATCAGGAGACGCGCGCGCGCTTCAAGGACACCTTCGACCGTGTGAACAAGGGACTGCAGGAACTGTTTCCCCGCCTGTTCGGCGGGGGTCAGGCGTACCTGGAACTCACCGGCGAAAGCCTGCTCGACAGTGGTGTGTCGATCATGGCGCGCCCGCCGGGCAAGCGCGTGTCGAATATCTCGTTGCTGTCGGGCGGAGAGAAGGCGCTCAGCGCCGTTGCCCTGGTGTTCTCGATCTTCCGCCTCAATCCCGCGCCGTTCTGCCTGCTCGACGAAGTCGATGCGCCGCTGGACGAAGCCAACATCGGCCGCTTCTCGAGCCTGGTAAGCGAGATGAGCGAGCGCGTGCAGTTCCTGTTTGTGACGCATAACAAGGCGACAATGGAAGCCGCGCAGCAGCTGTGCGGCGTTACCATGCGCGAACCCGGCGTGTCGCGTCTGGTGCAGGTGGATCTCGAAGAAGCCGCCAAGCTCGCGGGCGCGGCCTGACCGAATAGAGCACAACGAAGCGGAGTCGCAGATGGACGGACCAGCGCTAGACACAAGCGAATTGCGCATCATCATCGGTATCGTCGGCGTAATCATTCTTGCGCTGATCTATTTCTTCGGCCGCCCGCGCAAACCGGGGCAGGGCCGGCGCAAACTCTTCCAGAACGACAGCAGCGATCGCGTCGAGCCGACGATGGGCGATGTCGACGCAGCCGGCACGCCACCCGCGCAGGGCCAGCTCGACGTGGGTCTGCAGAACGAGTTGAACAAACTGGGCTCGACAATCACCGAGCAACGCAGCGAGTCCGCAACAGCGCGCAAAGGCCCGATGCCCGGCGTGCGCCCCGCGGCACAACCGGTCGACCGCATCGTCACGTTGTACGTCGCCGCGCGCGTCAGCGAAACGATTCATGGCGCCAGCCTGATCGTCGCGGCGGAAAAAGCCGGGCTCGTATTCGGCGACAAGGGCATTTTCCACCGGCTGGTGTCGGGTCGCGCGGAGGCCGGACCGGTTTTCAGCATGGCCAACATGCTCAAACCGGGCAATTTCGACATGCGCGAAATCGACGAGCTGCGTACGCCCGGCGTGTGTTTCTTCATGGCGCTGCCCGGCCCGATTCCCGCACTCGACGGCTGGGACGCGCTGCTGCCGACCGCGCAACGCATGGCCGAACTGCTCGATGCGACAGTGCTCGACGAGGAGCGCAACGCGCTCGGCCGTCAACGCATCGCGCATATCCGCGACGAACTGCGCGCCTACGATCGCAAGTACGAAAGCAATCAGATCAAGTTGCGCTGAACGCGCGCGTCGTCAAGACAAAAGTTAGTGTGATTGTTCTAGCCCGGATCGCTAAGGTCTGCTCACACTCCAACGCAAGAGGTGAGGTAATGGCCGGCAAACAGATCAAGAACGTCAAAACGAACGTAATGAAGACCCCTGCGGAGCAGGCGCGCCGCCTGTGGCTCGCAAGCCTTGGCGCATTTTCGCTTGCGCAGAGGCGCGGCATCGAGTTGTTCACGCGTTTCATCGATGAAGGCAAGGATTTGCAGGTGCGCACCCTGACCATGGTTCGCGAAGTCAGCGCCGACACCCAGGCGCAGGCGATGGGCGTTTTCACCCCGTTCACCGCACGCCTCGAAAAACAGGTGGCGCAGTACGGCGCGGCCGTCGAAAACGGTATGGAGCGCGTATTCGCGCGGCTCGGCATTCCGGCCAAGCGCGATATCGAAGAGCTCAGCCGCCAGGTCGCCGCACTGAGCCGCAAGCTCAAGACCGCGAAGTGACTTCACGATGAAGTCATCCCGTGCAGACCATTGGATGGTCGATGACACGGGATCCAGCTACAGTCTGGCTTCAAAGAAACGGCCGCCATGTGCGGCCGTTTTTTATCCACGTTCGCCGTAAATTACCGTGTGCGGCATAACAGCTTGTGCTGATCTTCGATCCAGCCGGCGGGATCGGGTTGACCGTACGCGGTCATTTTCTTGTGCTGCGCGCGCGCCCAGCGATTGAGCCAGCTGGGTCCGAACTTTCCGCTTGGATCGACCTTGATCTGATAGGCCGGGTCGTTCAATGCGTCGCCCATGGTGGTGAAGGAATAGCCTCTTCGCACAAATTCCAGCATCGTGTCCAGCGTATCCGCGTTCAAGCGGCTCGCGTGAATGAGAAAAATCTGCGCTATCTGCGGGAGAACAGCTCCCTGCCCATACTCTCAAAAGTGTCGATCGATACGCTGAGGTGCTCCAGATACAAGGTCGTCAGTTTTTCGAGATCGCGCCGATCCTGCGCGTACAGCTTGTCGTAAACGCAGGCGTAGTAATAGTCGTCGTGTTCGATCGAGATCGGAGCTACCGTATAACCGCGGGAGGACAGAAATCCTTCGATCCGTTGTTTTTCCCGCGCATCGTTTCCGGTCTGATTGAAGGGATACCGATAATATTTCGGTGTCATGCCGCGTGCCGAAAGCAGCCAGCGTGTGATGACGTCCCCTCTGACGATCGCATCCTCGTATTTGTCCGGCGGCGTCTCCCACAAGCCGAGGTGGCCGAAGTTGTGATTGCCCAGTTCCATCCCCGCATCGAGCCATTTTTCCAGTAGCGCAATCCCCGCGTCGACTTCACCCTTTTTGTGGATCTTGTCTTCGTTGACGAAGCCGACAGCCTCGACCCCATGCCGTGTCAGCGATGCGAGAATTCGATCGGTAATCTGTTGCTTGTCCCGCATTGACGTGTCGACAACGCTTGCCACTGGCAGGTCGTCTATCGTGATCGCGATCTTTTTGGCGTCGTCCGCGACGCAAGCCTGCGCGGCGAGCAAGAAGAGTATTGCAGTGAGCAGTTTCTTCATTGGACCTGTGCGAATGCGATCCGTGATCCATCGGCGATGATCAGCGCCGATACGCCTGTGCCAGCGTATTCAAATGCACGCGTTCGGCATCGCGCAGGAACGGCGCGATCAGCAGCATGACCTGGTAGATGCCGTGGGTCAGATCTTCCTGGCCGGGATCGGTACGGGCGAGATCGCTGCGCATGCCGCGCACGGCATTGAAATTGAGCCAGAATGTGGTCACCAACAGCACGTTTTCCGCGGTCGCGCGGATTTCGTCCTGGGTGGCGCGCAGGACACCGCCCTGGGCCAACCCCTTGAGCACATCGCTCGCGCTCGTCGCTGCGCGCGTGAGGATGCGCGCGAAATGCATCTTCAACTTGCGGTTGCGCGACAGGATGTCGATCAGATCGCGATACAAGAAGCGATAGTCCCACATGCACTCGAACACGAGATGCAGTTGCAACCACACGTCTTCGAGATTCGGCAGACGATGGTCGGGCACGAGCAGGGCCTGATCCATGCGCGCCTCGTAGCGCGCAAAGATGTGTTCGACGATATTTTCCTTGTTGCGGAAGTGGTAGTAGAGGTTGCCCGGGCTGATTTCGAGCTCGTCGGCGATGTGATTGGTGGTGACGTTCGGCTCGCCTTGCGCATTGAACATCGCCAGGCTTACTTCGAGGATGCGCTCGCGCGTTTGCCTCGCCATGATGCAGGTCGAAAATCCGTCGGCCGGCCGCGGATCAGCCGCCGAGCTTCTTCACCAGATCGACATACTTCTGCATCGCATCCTCGGCCTTGGTGCCCTTGAGCTTTGCCCAGGCTTCGTATTTGGCCGTACCGACGAAATCGAAGAAACCGGGTTTCGGGCCGGAGACATCGCCATCCGAGCCTTGCTTGAACAGCGCGTAGAGTTTGAGCAGGGTGTCGTTGTCGGGACGTTCCTTGAGCTTCTTAACGTCTTCGCCGGCTTTTTCGAATTTCGCTTTCAGATCGGCCATAACCTTCCCCGGATGCTCGCTGCGCTGCGCGAGCCTTGTAGCATGCGTTTCCGAAACAATCAATGCGACGGAAATGCACGGCGGCGCACGCACGCCTATTGTGCATTGCATTTCGCGTATTCGCACGGGCACGTTATCTTATCGGCTTGGCGCAGCGACGGCTTGGTGCATCCATCAAACTTACCGAAAGGGGAGCGACATGACTTATTTCGTGACTGGAGCAACCGGATTCATCGGCCGCCATCTGGTGGAAAAGCTGCTCGCGCGCAAGGGCACGATCTACTGCCTCGTGCGCAAGGGCTCGCAGAACAAGTTCGACGCATTGCGCGAACACGCCGGCGACGAGGGCAAGCGTCTCGTCGCGGTGACGGGCGATCTTGCCAAGCCGGCACTCGGCGTCAGCCCCGCGCAGCGCAAGGCCCTCGCAGGCAAGGTCAAACACTTCTTCCACCTCGCGGCGATTTACGATCTGGCCGCGGATGCGAAAAGCCAGCACGCGGCGAACGTCGACGGTACTCGCCACGCGGTGCAATTTTCCGAGCAGATCAGGGCAGGTTGCTTCCACCACACCAGCTCGATCGCCGTTGCCGGTCTGTATTCGGGCGTGTTCCGTGAAGACATGTTTGCCGAGGCCGAAGACCTCCACGATCCCTACTTCAAGACCAAGCACGAGTCCGAGGCGATCGTGCGCAAGGAGAGCAAGCGGCCGTTTCGCATCTATCGCCCCGCGGTGGTGCTCGGCCACTCGAAGACCGGCGAGATCGACAAGATCGACGGTCCGTACTATTTCTTCCGCACGCTGAAAAAGCTGCGCGAGACCTTGCCACCATGGATGCCGGTCCTTGGCATCGAAGGCGGTCGCGTCAACATGGTGCCGGTGGATTTCGTCGTCGATGCGATGGACCACATCGCGCACAAGCCCGGCCTCGATGGCGGTTGCTTCCATCTGACCGATCCGGCGCCGCGCCGCATCGGCCAGGTACTCAATATTTTCGCCAACGCCGGCCACGCGCCGCAGATGACGATGCGCCTCGATGCGCGCATGTTCGGCTTCATTCCGGGCGCGGTGAAACAGGCGCTGGGCAGCCTGCCGCCGGTCAAGCGCTTCACTACCGTCATGCTGAAAGATCTCGGCATTCCGGCGGCGGCATTGAAGCTGATCAACTACCCGACCAAGTTTGACTCACGCGAAACCGAACGTGCGCTCAAGGGCAGCAGAATCCGCGTGCCGAACCTCGAAGACTATGCCTGGCGTCTTTGGGACTACTGGGAGCGCCATCTCGATCCCGATCTGTTCATCGATCATTCGCTGAGTGGCAAGGTCAAGGGCCGCACCGTGCTGATCACCGGCGGTTCGTCGGGCATCGGCAAGGCGGCGGCGCTGAAGATCGCCGCAGCGGGCGGCAA
>JAYTQX010000386.1:0-4503 GCA_043746455.1 Pseudomonadota bacterium | reverse complement strand
AAAGCCTTGTTCAGATCCTTGCCGCTGCTGCCCGCATCGGCCTTTGGATCCTTGCGCGTCGCATTCGGATACTGGTTGACTTCCTTTTCCCTCTTGTCCGCCGCGAATGCGCCGCCCGCGGCGAGCAGGAACGCGACCATAATGCAGAAAACTATACGAGCATGATTTCGGATGTTCATTTGTGTCTCCCTCGCTTTTGTGTGGCCCGTGTCCGCTGCTCTGCCGACCGTGCCCTTTTTAGTGGATGGTGATTGTACGTCGGACGGGATTAGGTTTCCGTTCTCGATGCCTGCGGCCAGCGACCGCAATACTCAGACATCGAGATTGCTCACGCGCAGCGCATTCTGCTCGATGAACAGCCGTCGCGGATCGACGACGTCTCCCATCAGGGTCGAGAATATCTGGTCCGCGGCAACGGCATCCTCGATGCTGACCTGAAGCAGGCGCCGCGTTTCCGGGTTGACCGTGGTTTCCCACAATTGCTCCGGGTTCATTTCGCCCAGACCCTTGAAGCGCTGGATCGTGCGCCCCTTCTTCGCCTCGTCGAGCAGCCATTGCTGCGCCTGGGCAAAACTCGTCACCGCGTGGGCGTGATTGCCGCGGCGGATTTCCGCACCGGGCTGGATCAGGCCGGCGAGTTGCTGCGCCAGATCGCGAATCGGCTTGAACTCGGCGCTGGAAAAAAATGCCGCCGGCAAGATCTGGGTCGTCGCGGTGCCATGCTGGCGGCGCTCGATCACCAGCGCGGCGGGATGTTCGGGCGTCGCGGCGCGGATGCTCAGCCTGTAGTCGGGACGACCAAGGCCGCGCGCATTGACCTTGGAAGAAATCTGCCCCAGCCACGCTGCCGATACCGTGGCATCGCTCCATTGTTCGGCCGCGGGCGCGACGAGATCAAGCATCGCGTTGAGCACACTCGTGTCGTAGCGCAGTCCCAGACGCACGATCTGGTCCTGTGCGACGTGGTAATCAAGCATCAGCTTTTCCAGACCCGCACCCTGCAGCGACGGTGCGTCCGGGCTGTACTGCAGTTCGGCTCCTTCGATCGCGTTGCTCACCAGATATGCGTTGAGCGCCGCTTCGTCCTTCAGGTACAACTCCTGCTTGCCCTGTTTCAATTTGTACAGCGGCGGCAGGCCGATGTAGATATGCCCACGCTCGATCAGTATCGGCATCTGCCGGTAGAAGAAGGTGAGCAGCAGGGTGCGGATATGCGAGCCGTCGACGTCGGCGTCGGTCATGATGATGATGCTGTGATAACGCAGTTTGTCGACGTTGAATTCTTCCTTGCCGATGCCGGTGCCCAGCGCGGTGATCAGCGTGCCGACTTCGGCCGAAGACAACATTTTATCAAAACGCGCCTTTTCCACATTTAAAATTTTACCCTTGAGCGGCAGCACTGCCTGGGTCTTGCGGTTGCGCCCCTGTTTGGCCGAGCCGCCTGCGGAATCGCCCTCGACGATGAACAGTTCGCTCAGCGCCGGATCCTTCTCCTGACAGTCGGCGAGCTTGCCCGGCAGCCCGGCGATATCGAGCGCGCCCTTGCGCCGGGTCATCTCGCGCGCCTTGCGCGCGGCTTCGCGCGCGCGCGCCGCGTCGACGACCTTGGCGCCGATCGCACGCGCCTCGGACGGATTTTCCTGCAGGAATTCCTCAAACTTCTGATTGACGATCGACTCGACGATGCCCTTGGCTTCGGACGAGACCAGCTTGTCCTTGGTCTGCGACGAGAATTTCGGATCGGACATCTTGACCGAGAGCACCGCGATCAGGCCCTCACGCATATCGTCGCCGGCGAGCGCGACCTTGGCGGTCCTCTGCAATCCGGAAGTCTCGATGTAATTCGACAAGGTACGCGTCAAGGCGCCGCGGAACCCGGCCAGATGGGTGCCGCCGTCCTTCTGCGGAATATTGTTGGTGAAGCAGAACGTGGTTTCCTGGTAGGCGTCGGTCCATTGCATCGCAACGTCGACCGTAGCGCCCTCGTTTTGCGCCGAGAACGTTATAACCTTTTGATGTAGCGGGGTTTTTAGCTGAGCTAGATGTTCGACAAAGGAGCGGATGCCGCCCTCGTATTCAAAGACATCGTGCTTTTCCGAGCGCTCGTCGAGCAACTCGATCCTGACTCCGGAATTGAGGAATGACAGCTCGCGCAAGCGCTTGGCGAGAATGTCGTAGTGGAATTCGGTATTGGTGAAAATCTGCGGACTCGGATGAAAGCGCACCGTGGTGCCGCGCAGGCTGGACGCAGTCACGCGCCGCAGCGGATAGACCGGCTCGCCGAGCTGGTATTCCTGTTCGTATTCGTAACCCTCGCGGTAAATCGTCAGATGCAGGTGGTCCGACAAGGCATTGACGACTGAAACGCCGACGCCGTGCAAGCCACCGGAAACCTTGTACGAGTTGTCGTCGAATTTGCCGCCGGCGTGCAGCACGGTCATGACGACCTGTGCCGTCGAAACCCCCTCCTCGGGATGCGTATCGACCGGGATACCGCGTCCATTGTCGACGACGCTGACCGATCCGTCGTTGTGGATGGTTACCGCGACACTATCGCAATAGCCGGCGAGCGCTTCGTCGATCGAGTTGTCGACCACCTCGAACACCATGTGGTGCAGGCCGGTGCCGTCGTCGGTGTCGCCGATGTACATGCCCGGGCGCTTGCGTACCGCTTCCAGGCCCTTGAGAACCTTGATATTGCTGGAGTCGTACTGGTTGCTGTTTTGTTCGGTCATCGATTCA
Source organism: Pseudomonadota bacterium (assembly GCA_043746455.1). Lineage (GTDB taxonomy): Bacteria > Pseudomonadota > Gammaproteobacteria > Xanthomonadales > Rhodanobacteraceae > Rudaea. The sequence continues at coordinate 1,761 of JAYTQX010000386.1, read as the reverse complement.
CTCAAGGCATGAGGCCCTGCCTGCGGGCGCAGGCGGGCTGAAGCAGCGGGTTAGCACCCAATTATAGCAAGGCTTGGACTCGTCCTTGTTCCACGTGGAACCGGCGTTGCGGGACGATCCGCTCGATCAGTGCTGAAGGATTTTCGGTGCCGGTCAACAGGATCTGCGCGCCCGTGGTGGCCAAGTCGTCCATCACCGCGGCTTGATGGGCGGGATCCAATTCCGAACACAGATCGTCCAGTGCGATGACCGGCCATTCCCCGCGCTCGTGCCGGTAAACGCGGGCTTGTGCCAGCATACAGGCAATCGCGCACAGTTTTTCCTGGCCGCGGGACAATTGCTCGTGCGTAGGCGCCTCGACAAACGCCAGCGACCAGTCGGCGCGATGCGGTCCGCGCGAGGTGTGGCCCAGCGCGCGATCACGCGATCGCGCCTCGGCCAGCACTTTTAGCAGGGACAGACTGCGTTCCCAACCGGCCCGAAAATGCAGGCCCGCCAGGCCCAATTCCGGCAAATAACGGGTTAGTAAGGGCAACAGCTCAGCCGTAAAGCGCTGGAGATGGATCTCACGCCCGCTAGCGAGTGGCTCCGCGGTTTGCACCAGTTCTTCCTCCCAAACCTGTAATTCGTCTTCGTCGGCGTCCTGCTTGAGCAAGGCGTTGCGTTGGCGCAGCGCGCGCCGATAGCGTCGGGCCTGGTCGGCGAAGCCTGGTTCCACGTGGAACACGCCCCAGTCGAGGAAGCTCCGGCGTAGCTGCGCCGGGCCTGAAATCAACGCGTGGCTGCCCGGTTCGAAGCACACCACGGCAAAGGCATCGAAGAGTGCCGTCAACCCGCCCGGCGCCTGCCCGTCAAGTCTGGCGGACCAACGCCCTGCCTGTCGCCGCAGACCCAGTTGGTGTGCGCCGCTGCATGTCTGCACCTCGCCAAACACCGACATCTGCTCGGTGTGGCGACGGATCAGGTGATCGGATTGATGGGTGCGGAAGCTGCTGCCATGAGAAAGCAGATGTACCGCTTCCAGGATACTCGTCTTGCCGGCGCCGTTTGCTCCGACGAAAACATTCAAACCGGGCACAAGATCGAGCTGAAGATCTTCGATATTCCGCAGGTTCTGCAGGCGCAGTTCGGTCAAATACACGCGAAAATCGTCGGAAATCCTACGCCTGCGCCGTGACGCGGGCTCAATCAGAGACGCAGAGGCATGATAACGTGGCGGGCCAGTTCGCTGTCCGGCGCGCGCAATAGGCAGCTTGAGTTGCCATCGCGCAAACACATGAGCACCTCTTCGCCACCCAAGGCGTTCAGGGCGTCAAGCAGGTAGTTCACATTGAAACCAACACCCAGTTCGCTCACCGAAGTCTTCGCCTCGAGTTCCTCCACCGCCTCTTCCTGTTCGGGGTTGTGCGCAATGATGCGCAGCTTGTTCGGACTGACTTCGAGCTTGACCCCGCGGTATTTCTCGTTCGACAGAATCGCCGCACGTTGCAGCGCGCCGCGCAGTGCCTCGCGGCCCACGCGCACCTCTTTGTCCGCACCGATCGGGACTACGGCTTCGTAGTCGGGGAAACGGCCGTCGATCAACTTTGAGGTGAACGTCACTTCACCACGTTTGACGCGCAGGTGGTTGCGGCCGAATTCGAGCTCAACCATCCCGTCGCCGGCCTCGAACAGGCCTTGCAGCTCGAGTACGCCCTTGCGCGGAATCAGAATCTGCTTCTGCGCGGTGGCGCCGGAAGTCAGCGGGGTTTCGACCAGGGC
>JAYTQX010000385.1:0-4721 GCA_043746455.1 Pseudomonadota bacterium | reverse complement strand
GCCGCAAGGCGCCCGAGCAGGGTCGAAAGCTGGTCGAAGTTGGCGACCCGCACGGTGAAGTTCATCGTCACCAGCCCGCTCACGGCATCGACGCGGGCGTTGACCGCAAGCAGGTTGATGTTGGCCACCGCGATCACGTTGGTCACGTCCTTGTGCAGGCCCTTGCGGTCGTAGCCGCGCACGACGACCTCGATGTCGTAAGTCTGTCCGCCCGCACCGCCCCATTCGACCTCGATTGCGCGGCTCGGGTCGCGCGCGCGCAGGCGGGTGAAGCTGACGCAGTCGGCGCGATGGATCGACACCCCCTTGCCGCGTGTGATGTAGCCGGCGATCGCGTCGCCCGGCAACGGCTGGCAGCAGCGCGCAATGCTCGTGAGCAGGTTGCCGACACCTTCGATCACTACCGCATCCTTGCCGCGCTTCGCTGCGCGCAGCGGCTGCGCGACGGCGGGCGCCGCGGGCGCCTGTTCCTCGTGCAGGGTGCGCGCGACGTGACCGGCCGTGATATCGCCGAGCGCGAGCGCGACAAGGAAATCGTCGAGCGTGTGCAGATGGAATTTCTGCGGCAACGATTCCAGGTCCACGTTGTGCAGGGCGAGGCGGCGGAATTCGCGTTCTAGGATTTCGCGGCCGGCGGTGAGGTTCGCGTCGAGATCGATGCGCTTGAACCAGGCGCGCACCTTGGCGCGCGCGCGTTGCGTGGTCAGAAAGGTGTGTTGTGCGCTCATCCAGTCGCGGCGCGGTTCGGCGGTCTTGCCGGTGAGGATTTCCACGCGATCGCCGCTGGCCGGCTGGAAGCTCAACGGCACGATGCGTCCGTTCACCTTGGCGCCGCGGCAGCGGTGGCCGACGTCGGTGTGCACCGCGTAGGCGAAATCGAGCACGGTCGCGCCACGTGGCAGATCCATCACCTGCCCGGCCGGCGTCAGCAGATACACCCGATCTTCGAGCAGGTCGGTCTTGAAGCCGGCCAGCAGGGCCGCATCGTCGGCCTGCTCGTCGGCGCTGCGCTCGTCTTTGGCGTCGAGCAACTGGCGCATCCAGGCAATCTTGCGCTCGAAGCTCTCGTCGCCGCCGCCGCCCTCCTTGTAGCGCCAATGCGCGGCGACGCCGCGTTCGGCGAACGCGTGCATCTCGTGAGTGCGGATCTGCACTTCGAGCGTCTTGCCCTGCGGCCCGACCACGGCGGTGTGCAGCGACTGGTAATGATTGCCTTTGGGCCGCGCGATGTAGTCGTCGAACTCGCTCGGCACCGGCGGCCACAGGCTGTGGACGATGCCGAGCGCGGCATAACACGCGGCCACGTCGTTGACCAGCACGCGCAGCGCGCGGATATCGTAGAGCGCGGAAAATTCGCCGCTCTTGCGCTGCATCTTCTTCCAGATCGAATAGATATGCTTGGGCCGCCCGTCGATATCGGCGCTAACGCCCGCCTCGGCCAGCGCATTGCGCAACGCATGCATCGTGGTCTGGATGAAGCCCTCGCGATCGCTGCGCCGTTCGTCGAGCAGGCGCACGATGCGGCGGTAGGTATCCGGCTGCAGATAGCGGAAGGCGAGGTCCTCGAGTTCCCACTTGAGCCGCCATATGCCGAGCCGGTTGGCCAGCGGCGCATGGATGTCGGCGGTGAGCTGGGCCAGCTCGCGGCGCTGTTCGGCGCCGAGTTTTTCCGCGGCGCGCAGGCGCGCGAGCTGGCGCGCGAGCAGGATGAAGACCACGCGCAGGTCGCGGATGATCGCCAGCAGCAGGCGCCGCAAACCTTCGGCATTGCCGCCGCTGTGCGCGGCATACAGACCGCCGACGCGCTCGGCGGCCTGCTGGCCTTCGAGCAGATCGCGCACGCCGGGGTCGAGTTTCGCAACTTGCGGTGCGGCAAGCGCGATGCCACATTGTTGCAAAGTGTGCAAAATATACGCAGCCCGCGTTTCGCGATCCAGATCAAGATCCTCGAGCAGCTGCAAGGTCGCCAGCAATTCAGGCTCGACCCGGGCAAGGGAGTCGTTAGCGCGCGCCGCAGCGGCGCTGTCGAGCAAGGCAAGCGACGCCGCGAAAGCCGGATCGGCGCCGGCGTCGCGCGCGGCACGGTCGAGCCAGGCGGCGAGCGAATTCGGTCTGGCGGATGCTGGTTTCACGCGTGGTTGGCGACAGTGCCCCGGGAATCCCCGCCAATTCTAACGCGCCCGTCCGCGGTCGATGGCGATCCGTTATGACGATCCGTTACAATCCGCCACGCAGAGTTCGACAACGGTCCGAACTCCAATCGGTCGAGGTGGTCATGCGTTTGAAAATCGGACATCTGTCGCTGAGCGCCGCGCTTCTCCTGCTCGGCGTTGCCGCGTTTGCGGCCGAATTTTCCTCGCTCGAAGAGCGCATGGCTCAGAGCGAATTTCATGCCGCGGGGCTCGACAAGCTCAGCCCGGCGGAATTGAAAGCGCTGAATGACTGGCTGCGCGGCCATCAGACCACAACGGTTGTCACGCAGATCGTGACGCCGGCGGGCAAGCCGGCCTTCTATGCCGACTCCGCGCGCGAGCCTGTCGAGAGCCGCATCGACGGCAAGTTCTCCGGCTGGTACGGCAAGACCGTGTTCAGACTCGAAAATGGCCAGGAATGGACGCAAACCGAGTCGGGTCAATTCACCAATGGCAAGTACGATCATCCGAAAGTAAAGATCAAGCCGATGCTGCTCGGCAGCTGGCTGATGTATATCGAGCCCTGCGGCTGCGACGTGCGCGTTGAGCGCACAAAGTGACCTCAGGATGAGGTTTATCCCGTGCAGGCCATGGATGGCCGATGATACGGGATCCAGTTTTCAGACCGCCATGAGGTCATCCCGTGCGGGCCATGGATGGCCGATGACACGGGATCCAGTTTTCAGACCGCCATGAGGTCATCCCGTGCAGGCCATGGATCGCCGATGACACGGATCCAGTTTTCTCCGCCTGTCGCAGTCAGCCGCGGGCGAGCGAGCCTTCGCCGCCCGTCGGCAGTATCATTGCGCCTATCCCGGCCGCGAAACCGCGGGCCAGAATGACTTGTGGAGTTCGAGCATGAGCGCACAACCCCTTCCCACCGCTGCCGGCACCGAGCCGACACAATTCGAAAACCCGATGGGCATCGACGGCTTCGAGTTCGTCGAATTCGCCTCGCCCGAGCCGGCCAAGCTGCATGAGCTGTTCCGCAAGATGGGTTTCGTCCAGGTCGCGCGGCACAAGACGCGGCCGATCTACAACTATCGGCAGAACGACGCCACGTTCCTGATCAACGAGGATCCCGATTCGTTCGCCGCCGATTTCGCCGCCGAGCACGGACCCAGTGCCTGCGGTTTCGCGATCCGCGTCAGCAAGCTCGCCGAATGGGTGCGCGTGCAGGCGCTGAAGAACGGCGCGAAATCGATCGCCAACAAGGAAACCAGCAAGGCCGTCGCCGCGCCGGTGATCGAGGGCATCGGCGGCTGCATGCTCTACATCGTCGACCGCTACGACGACAAGGGTACGATCCACGATCCCGACTGGGAATGGCTGCCTGCTGCGCGGATGATGCCGAAGGGTTTCGGCCTCACGTTTATCGACCATCTTACCCACAATCTCTATTTCGGCAACATGGCGAAGTGGGCGAACTACTACGAACGCCTGTTCCAGTTTCGTGAAATCCGCTACTTCGATATCAAGGGCGCCAAGACCGGCCTGCTGTCGAAGGCGATGACCGCGCCCGACGGCATGGTGCGCATCCCGCTCAACGAGTCGCCCGATCCGAAAAGCCAGATCAACGAATATCTCGAGCAGTACAACGGCGAGGGCATCCAGCATATCGCCTGCTTCACCGACGATATCTATGCGACTGTCGAAGCGATGCGCGCGCAAGGCATCGAATTCCTCGACACGCCGAATGCTTACTTCAGCGTGATCGATCAGCGCATCCCGAATCACGGTGAGGACGTCGCGCGGATGAAGAAAAACCGCATCCTGATCGATGCCGACAAGGAAACCAAGCAGAAACTGCTGTTGCAGATCTTCACCAAAAACTGCGTCGGCCCGATCTTCTTCGAGATCATCCAGCGCAAGGGCAATACCGGTTTCGGCGAAGGCAATTTCCAGGCGCTGTTCGAATCGATCGAGCGCGAGCAGATGGAGCGTGGCGTACTGTGAGCGAGGCGCGCTACCAATCCGGTTTCGGCAACGAATTCGCAACCGAAGCCATCGCAGGCGCGTTGCCGCAGGGACGCAATTCTCCGCAGCGCGTGGCGTTTGGCCTGTACGCCGAGCAGCTTTCCGGTACCGCGTTCACCGCGCCGCGCCATGCTAATCGGCGCAGCTGGCTGTATCGCATGCGTCCGGCGGCGATGCATGGCAGGTTCACATTGCGACAAAGTGGATTTTTTCACAATGCGTTCGACCCGGCATCGGCGTCGCCGAATCAGCTGCGCTGGGATCCGTGGCCGCTGCCGCAGGCGCCCACGGATTTTGTCGACGGGCTGGTGACAATGGCCGGCAACGGCAGCGCGGCGACGCAAGGCGGCGTCGGCATCCACGTGTATGCCGCGAATTGTTCGATGCAGGGACGTTTTTTCTGCAATGCCGACGGCGAATTGCTGATCGTGCCGCAGCAAGGGGGGCTGCGCATTGTCACGGAGCTGGGCATCCTCGAAATCGCACCGCAGGAAGTCGCGCTGATCCCGCGCGGCATCCGCTTCCGCGTAGAACTGCTCGATGATCAGGCGC
>JAYTQX010000384.1:0-5933 GCA_043746455.1 Pseudomonadota bacterium | reverse complement strand
AGGCCGAGATAGGCGATTGCGCCGCGCGATTCGCGATCGTAGAGATTGATCGGCAAGCCATGGCTCGGCGCCTCGGCAAGACGGATATTGCGCGGGATGATCGAGCGCAGCAGCTTGTCGCCAAAGTGCTTGCCCAGCTGGGCGGAGACGTCGTTGCCAAGATTGTTGCGCACGTCGAACATGGTGCGCAGCAGGCCGTCGATTTCCAGACCCGGATTGAGCCGCGTACGCACCGCCTTGATCGTATCGAGCAGGCTGGACAGACCTTCCAGCGCGAAATATTCGCATTGCACCGGAATCAGCACGCCATGCGCGGCGGTGAGCGCATTGATCGTAAGCAGGTGCAGCGACGGCGGACAATCGATCAGGATCGTGTGATAGCGCTCGCCGAGCTTGGCCAGCTGATCCTTCAGGCGCGACTCGCGCGCGAGCATATCGACCAGTTTCAACTCTGCGGCGGTCAGGTCGCGACTGCCGGGCAGCAAATCGAAGCCGGCCTGGGTCGGCACGATCGTGGTTTCAATTGGCGCCTCGTCGAGCAGCACTTCGCAACCGGTGGGCCGGGCCGTGCGCTTGTCGATGCCCGACGCCATCGTCGCATTGCCCTGCGGATCGAGATCGACGAGCAGCACGCGGCGCCTCGCCTCGGCCAGCGCTGCGGCGAGATTAACTGCCGTCGTGGTCTTGCCCACGCCGCCTTTCTGGTTGACTACGGCAACAATGCGGGTCATCGAACCTATCCTTTCTGCGCCGGGTCGTGCGCACCCTGCGCGCCGGAACGCCGGATTATGACGACATGCCGCGCCGCACCCAAGCCCGGCACGCTGAGCGGCAGCACCTCGGCGACCTCGAATCCCGGCGGCAGCGCGGTGATTTCCTCGAATTTAACCAGCCCCTTCATCGCCAGACACACGCCGTCGCGTGCGAGCAGATGGCCGCCGACCGCAAGCAATTCCGCGATCGAGGCGAAGGCGCGTGCGACCACGCAATCGAATGTGCCCGCGACGTCTTCCGCGCGCGCCTGCACGATGCGCACATTGCGCAGGCGCAGCGCGCATACCGCCTCGCGCAGGAAGCGCGTCTTCTTGCCGTTGCTGTCGACCAGGGTGACTGCGCGTTCTTCATCGAGGATCGCCAGCGGAACGCCGGGCAGGCCGGCGCCGGTGCCCAGGTCGACCAGCGTTTCGCCGCGCACATGCGGCGCAAGCGCAAGCGAGTCGAGCAGATGGCGCGTGACCATGCCCGCAGGCGCACGCACGGCGGTGAGATTGTAGGTTGCGTTCCAGCGCGCGAGCAGATCGACATAGTCGAGCAGACGCTCGCTCGCCTCGACCGACAGCGCCAGACCGAGCTCGCTCGCGCCGGCGCGCAGCTGCGCGTAAAGCGCGGCGCGATCGGTGAGTGGCGTGGCGGAATGCATGCGCTGACGTCCCGCGGCGCAAGGCGCCGCTCAAGGGCCGTCAGTATCTTTGTGCGCGCGGCGAAAATCCAGCGCGCTGGCGGACTTCAGATCAACTGCACGCGCGTGACCAGCAGACCGCGTTCGCGCAGGCTGCGGTTGAGCTCGGTTTTCAGATGCAGATTGCGCGCGTCGGCATCCTGCGAGGGTGCGCTGGCGATCAGCTCGGGCAGACGCTCGCGCATGCGCGGGCCAACCTCGTCGATGATCGCATCGGCGCGCTGCGCGTCAAGCACCTGGTAGTAGACCTGGCCGTGCAACGTCACATTCTGACCGGGCGCAGCAATGTCGCCGACATCCACGACATTGCCGAGCAGACGGATTCTATGCGCGACGCGTTCGACCACGGGCAGCACCAGATGCGTACCGGCGCCGAGCGTGCGCATATGACCGCCCATTCGGCGCAAGGTATAGGCGTGGCCTTCCGGAATGCGCTTCACGGAAGCAACGAAAAGAACGATAGCGGCGCATAGCAGCGCCATCACAAGCATCGGGGTTAGCACTTTTACTCCCTCTTCCAAGAGGTTATGTGAAGCTAATAATTCGGATTCTAGCAAAAAAACGTAGTTCAATGAATATGCTTACGTTTTGTGGAGTATGCCCAAGGGCCACAGAATCGGCGCTGAACAATCAGGCCGCGCTTTCCTCCCACAACTTATTTAATAAGCAAACAACGCGCCGGATTACCGTCGGCGGTTCGATCATGCGCGACGGAAACCTCGAAATTGATGTCGCTGAGCCGTCGCGGTTCGCCCGGACGACAGGCTTTGCTTGGCATTGGCATCACTGTTTCCGATCGCCAAGGACCCGCGTGGCGGTTTCGCAATGCGGCCGGCATGGATTATCGTGTGAGCCAACTATCAGGAGCTCGTCGCATGCCCTACCCCGCCATCCGTCTGCGTCGCATGCGCCGCGATGCGTTCTCGCGCGCGCTCATGCGCGAGCACACCTTGCTGCCAAGCGACCTCATCATGGTCGCGTTCGTGATCGAAGGCGAAGGCCAACGCGAGCCGGTCGCGTCTATGCCTGGCGTCGCGCGTCTGTCGATCGATGAAGTGCTCAAACTCGCGGTCGAGTGCGTGCAGCTGGGCATACCCGCGCTGGCGTTGTTCCCCTCGCCACCGGCGTCGGTGAAAACGTTAGACGCGAGCGAGGCCTGGAATCCGCAGGGCCTGTTCCAGCGAGCGGCGCGTGCGCTGAAGGAGCGCTTTCCGCAGCTCGGCCTGATCGGCGACGTTGCGCTGGATCCCTACACCACGCACGGCCAGGATGGTCTGATCGACGAAACCGGTTATGTGATGAACGAACCGACGATCGCCGCCTTGATCAAGCAGGCGCTCGCCCAGGCCGAAGCCGGTTTTGACTTCGTCGCCCCGTCGGACATGATGGACGGCCGCATCGGCGCGATCCGCAGCGCGCTCGAAGCCGCCGGTCATGTGCATACGCGCATCCTCGCCTACTCGGCCAAGTACGCGTCGAGCTTCTACGGCCCGTTCCGCGACGCGGTCGGCTCCGCTGCGAACCTCGGCAAGGGCGACAAGCACACCTACCAGATGGACATCGGCAACATCGACGAAGCGCTGCGCGAAATCGAACTCGACCTCGCCGAAGGCGCCGACGCGGTCATGGTCAAACCTGGCCTGCCATATCTGGACGTGGTGCGGCGGGTGAAGGACCGCTTCGGCGCGCCGACCTTCGTTTATCAGGTCTCTGGCGAATACGCGATGCTCAAGGCCGCGGCATTGAACGGCTGGCTCGACGAACGCGCGGTCGTCCTCGAAGCGCTGACCTGCATCAAGCGCGCCGGCGCGGATGCCATATTGACTTACTTCGCGCTGGATGCAGCGCGCTGGCTGAAAGAATAAGAGCATTCATCGCCGCAAAGAGCGCAAAAGACGCGAAAGAGCAAAGGAAGGAACATTTGATTGCTTTGCGTCTTTTGCGTCCTTTGCGGTGAAATCGCTTGTTGCATATGCTGATAAAACAGGAAAACGACCCCCATGACTACGCCGAACTATGCTGTCTTCGGCCACCCGATTGCGCATTCGCTGTCGCCGCGCATCCATGCATTGTTCGGCATGCAATCCGGTATACATTTAAACTATGCAGCAATCGACGTGCCGGCCGGAACCCTTGCCGCGAGTCTTGTCGAATTCGCCGGCGCCGGCGGCCGCGGCGCGAACGTCACCCTGCCGCTGAAACAGGATGCGTTCGCGCTGAGCGTGGAATTGTCCGACTTCGCGCGCCGCGCCGGCGCGGTCAACACCCTGTCGCGGCGCGACGACGGCAACTGGCGCGGCGACAACACCGACGGCGCCGGACTCACGCGCGACCTGACCGAACGCCACCGGCTCGATCTGCGCGAACGCCGCAGCCTGCTGTTAGGGGCGGGTGGTGCTGCGCGCGCGGCCGCGCATGCGTTGCTGGATGCTGGCATCGGCGAACTGGTTATCGTCAACCGCAGCCCCGAGCGCGCCGACGCGCTGGCGGACTCGATCGGCAATCCGGCACGCGTGCACACGCGCTACTGGGCCGATCTGGCGAACTGCGGCAATTTCAGTCTGATCGTCAACGCGACCTCGGCCGGCATCGCGCAGGAAAAACTCGCGCTGCCGTTCAATATCGTCGCGCCGCGCGCGCTGTGCTACGACCTGTCCTACGGCGCCGCCGCGTTCGGCTTCCTCGCCTGGGCACGTGCCGCGCGTGCGGGCCAAGCGCTCGATGGCCTCGGCATGCTGATCGAACAGGCCGCGGAATCGTTTGAGATCTGGCATGGCGTGCGCCCGCAAACGGACCCTGTTTACGCCGAACTGCGCGGCGAACTGCCACTGCTCGCGTCGGACTGACGACGATGGACTGCCGCAGCGGCTGCGGCGCCTGCTGCATCGCGCCGTCGATCTCCTCCGCAATCCCCGGCATGCCGAACGGCAAGCCTACGGGCGCGCGTTGTATACAATTGACCGAAGCGAACTTGTGCACATTGTTCGGCAAGCCGGAACGTCCGGAAGTCTGCCGGCGATTGCGGCCGGAACCAGCGATGTGCAGCACGCGTCGCGATGAGGCTATATGGGTTCTATCAGCACTGGAAACGAGCACCGGTCTGGCGGATACAAAGTGTCTTTCTGGAAAAGTATAAAGAGATATTCACTTGAAATCCGCACAGTTCGGTACTACCTTAGTAGCACTCGCGAACGGGCCTACGGACCCGAGCCAACACATGATCAAGACCCACGAGCGCGAAAAGCTGATCAACGCCATCGTGTTCTTTGCGAAGAACACGAAATATTGCGGCAAAATCAAGCTCATCAAACTGCTTTATTTTCTGGACTTCGAGCACTTCGCTCAGACTGGTCGAAACGTTACCGGTCTGGACTATCGTGCGTGGAAAATGGGACCGGTGCCGACCGACTTTTATCAGGAATGGGATGACCCCGGCGATGATCTGACCGAAGCGGTGGCCATCGTGCCCACGAAGATCATCGATCACGCCCGTGAGCAAGTCGAGCCGAAGCAAGAATTCGACGATGCGCACTTCACGAAGCGTGAGTTGCGGATCATGAATGAGCTTGCCGCACGACATCGTGAAGACTATGCGAGGCAAATGGTAAATGCCACACACGCTGGTGGGCCGTGGTCTAAAATCTGGGATGAAGGACGCGGCGATGGTGATCGTATCCCTTACAATCTCGCCATTGCAGATGGCGATCCGCATCGCGATGCCATTCTGGAAGCTGCTGCCGAATATGCCGGAACCAGGACGGCGCTTGGCGTAATGCATTGAGGTTGACGACGAGTGCAACCCGGCGAGATCTATCGTCACGCGCAGTACTATATTGATCTCGACGGCAAGCCGAAGCCAAAGTTTTTTCTTGTCCTCGCGCTAACCAAAGGCGGCGATCTCGTGTTGCGTCTGCTGACCAGCAAGCCACGACCACGTGCACCGCCGTGCAATCATGGTGCACCCTATCCCAGCTACTACCTTGGCATCCTGGGTGGAACATTGAGCCAGGAAAGCTCGGTCGATTTGCGACCACACGATGATCTGGACGGTGATGCGATAGCGTTGTGGATGCGCAAGGGCATTGTTACAGCTACGCTGCAATTGGATGCACAAACGCTTTGTGTCGTGTTGGAGTGTGCTGCTGCGGCGGCAGATACAACGACTGCACAAGAGCGAGCGATGCGTGACGTGCTGGCAACGCTGCGCTAATCAGGCAGATTCGCTGTCTTCGTGTTGAGCTACCGGCACTCGACGCAGTGTGGATTCTAGCAGCGCGATGTCCTCCGCATCCAACCCGAACAGCGCATAGACGCAAGCGTCGAGTTCGGCTTCGCAGCGCGCAATTTCGGCATCCAGCGCCAGTACCTTGGCGCGCTCGGCATTGAGGTATTTTTCCCAATCGTTGCGTTCGCAGAGCTTTATGTCCTGGCGAAAAGTTTTCTTCACCTGTTTTTGGAATGCGGGAAAATCCAG
>JAYTQX010000383.1:0-5980 GCA_043746455.1 Pseudomonadota bacterium | reverse complement strand
ACGAAACGTTGTTCATCGTCGCCTCGAAAACCTTCACCACGCAGGAGACGATGACCAATGCCCATACGGCGCGCACCTGGTTGTTGCGAGCGCTGGGCGGCGGCAGCGATGAGAATCGCGCGGTCGGCAGGCATTTTGTCGCCGTGTCGACAAACGCGACCGAGGTGGCGAAGTTCGGTATCGACACGGCGAACATGTTCGGCTTCTGGGATTGGGTCGGCGGACGCTATTCGATGGATTCGGCGATCGGCCTGTCGACGATGATTGCGATCGGCCCGGAAAACTTCCGCGCGCTGCTCGACGGCTTCCATGCGATGGACGAGCATTTCCGCAGCGCGCCGTTCGCGCAGAACATGCCAGTGCTGATGGCGCTGCTCGGCGTCTGGAACACGAATTTCCTCGGCGCGCACACCCAGGCCGTGCTGCCGTATGCGCAGTATCTCAAGCGCTTTCCGGCGTATCTGCAGCAATTGACGATGGAGAGCAACGGCAAGTCGGTCACCCTGGCCGGCGCGCGCGTCGAACATGAAACGGCGGCGATCTGGTGGGGCGAGCCCGGCACCAATGGCCAGCATTCCTTCTATCAATTGGTACATCAGGGAACGAGATTAATTCCCTGTGATTTCATTGGTTTCTGTCAATCTCTTAATGTGCTTATAGATCAGTACGACTTGCTGATGGCGAATCTGTTCGCACAGAGCGAGGCGCTCGCGTTCGGCAAGACCGCAAGCCAGGTGCGCGCGGAAGGCACGCCTGAATGGCTGGTGCCGCATCGCTGCTTCGACGGCAATCGGCCGACCAATACGCTGCTTGCGCAACGCCTGACCCCGCACGCCCTCGGCGCGCTGGTCGCCCTGTACGAGCACATTACCTTCGTGCAAGGCGTGATCTGGAATATCGATTCGTTCGATCAGTGGGGTGTGGAACTCGGCAAGGAATTGGCCAAGCGCACGGTCGCTGAGATAACCGCCACCGCCGAGCCGGAGCTTGCGCACGACAGTTCGACAAATACCCTGATCCGGCGCTACCGTCGGCAGCGTGGTTGACGGCGTGAATTTGTGCGATCCGATTCATGGCATGCGCGTGCATGGCGCGCTGGTGTGCGCCGTGGGGCGGGACTAGAATGAGTCAATGCTAACCTGGTATGGGGAGAACACGATGAAGAAGCAGTTGATGGCAATCGCTTGCGCGGTGGTCGGCCTCGAGATCGCCGGTGCTGCGATGGCGGCGGGAGAAGGACGTCCCGCGCTGGGTGTCGCGGAATTCACCAACCAATCCGGTGCCGCTTGGTGGCGCGGCGGCGTGGGTTGGGAATTGTCGGGGATGTTGTCGAACGAATTGTCTTCAAGCGGCGACTTTCGCGTTGTCGAGCGCAGCAAGTTGCAGAACGTGCTCGAAGAACAGAATCTCGCCGTTTCCGGTCGCGTGGCCCCGGGCACGGGCGCGAAGATCGGCAAGCTGACCGGTGCGCAGTATCTGGTTACCGGCACGGTTACAGCGTATGAGGAAAACACCTCGAGTACCGGTGGCGGCTTGAGCTTCCGCGGCATCGGCATCGGCGGCAAGTCGTCCGAGGCATATCTTGCAGTGGATATCCGCGTGATCAACACCACTACCGGGGATATCGACTTCTCGCGTACGGTCGAGGGGCGCAGTAAGAGCAGCGGCATGTCCGTGGGCGTATATCGCGGCGGTTTCGGCGGTTCGTTGGCGCAAGAGGAAAACACCCCGGCTGGCAAGGCCATTCGCGCAGCGCTGGTCGAGATTTCCGAGTACCTGGACTGTGTGATGGTCAAGCGCGACGGCTGTCAGGACGAATACCGCGCCAAGGAACAGAAGCGCCGCGTGGGCGACAAGAAAGCGCTCAAGCTGGACTGAGCGTTGCTCCCGCTCGAAACGCCTTGCAATCCGCTGATGCGATGCCGGTATGGCATCGCATCGCCGGCAAATCACAGTGGATTTACTGCGGCCGCGGCTTGAACGGCCGCTTCGGCTTGCTGCCCGGACGATTATTGCCCGAGGGCAAACGATTGCCGATATCGTCGCGCGGCAATTCTTCTTCGCGACCGCGAAACGGGCGCGGCTGGCCCTGTGCGCTGTTGCCCGCGTAGCCGCCGCCGGGGGAATTGAAGCTGCGCGCAGGACGATTGTCCTGTCCCGGCCGCCGCTCGCCGCGTGGCGCGGAATTGGCAGCCGCACTATTGCCCGCTGGACGCGGACCGCCCGGACGTTTGTTGCGCGGCGGTGGTCGCCCGCTGCGTGCGGCGTCTCCCGCGAACCAAGTGCGCTGTGGCGGCGGCTGAAAGATTCCATTTTGCTCGCCCAGGGCATGTCCTGGTTTGCTGCCGCGCGGTTTGCCGCGGCCAGGCGGGCGCGCACCAGGCTGTCTCGCGTTCAAACCCTGGCCGCCGCTGCGTGGCGGCTTTTTGCCGCTGTGCTTGCGTTTGGCGCCGGGTCGGAACGGCGTATCTTCGCGGATGCGGTCGAACGCGCGCAGCTCGCGCGCCTCGTCCTGCATGCCACCGTTCCACGCCTGTTGCGAGTTCGGCGCGGGGCGAAACTCGTTCGAGGGTTTGGCGCGGCGCTGGTTGATCACTGGCTGCAAGGTCAGCACCGGCTCTGGATCGGCCGCGCCGACCAGAGTCCGCAGTGCCTTGACCAAGTCCGGATTCAAAGTTTCGCTTTGTCCGCGCAGCAGACCGCGCGGCAATTCGATGTTGCCGTAGCGGATGCGCTTCAAGCGGCTGACCATCAGGCCCTGCGATTCCCACATGCGCCGCACTTCGCGGTTGCGGCCTTCGCGTATCACCACGCGAAACCAGGAATGACTGTCGCCGCGGCTGATGATGGCGAGTTCGTCGAAGCGCGCCGTACCGTCTTCGAGATCGATGCCGCTTTTCAGTTTCTCCAGCGTTTCATCGGGCACTTCGCCATGCACGCGGCAGATGTATTCGCGTTCGATTTCGGTGCTCGGATGCATCAACGCATGCGCGAGCGCGCCGTCGGTCGTCAGCAACAGCAGACCGGTCGTGTTGATGTCCAGACGGCCAACCGAAATCCAGCGCGCGCCCTTCAGCTGCGGCAACTGTTCGAAAATCGTCGGACGGCCCTCCGGATCCTCGCGCGTCGCGACCACGCCTTCGGGCTTGTTGTAGATAAGTACCTGGGCATGCTCGGTGCTGTCGTTGACGACGACGAAAAGCTTGTTGTCCAGCTCGACGCGGTCGCCGGAACGCACGCTCGAACCGAGTTCGGCGACCTTGCCGCCGACGCGGATTTCGCCGGCCTGGATGCGTTGTTCGAGCATGCGCCGGGAGCCCATGCCCGCGTTGGCAAGGACTTTGTGCAGGCGATCCTCGAAACTCGCGGGGCCGTCCGGCGCATCGCCGTTCCCAGTGCGTTTGAGGCTGAGCAGGGTGCGCGATGTGGGCGCGTTCATGCGGGTTGCTCCGTGGAGACAGGGGCAGCATCGGTTGTGGATGCGGCCTCGATCGTGGGCCCGCTTTCGCTATCTAGCGAATCGTCCGCGATGGAAACGGGCGCGAGACCGAGCTGCGGATCGAAATCGGAAAGGTCGCGGATCTCGGCCAGCGGCGGCAGTTCGTCGAGCGACTTGAGGTTGAAATAGTCGAGAAAACTCCGCGTCGTACCGAACAACTCGGGCTTGCCGGGTACGTCGCGGTAGCCGACCACGCGTATCCATTCGCGTTCTTCCAGTGTCTTGACGATATTGGTTGACACGGCGACCCCGCGAATCTGCTCGATTTCGCCGCGCGTGATCGGCTGGCGATAGGCGATCAGCGACAGCGTTTCGAGCAGCGCACGCGAATAGCGCGTCTGCCGCTCGGTCCACAGGCGCGAAACCCAGGCATTGACGTCCTGGCGTACCTGGTAGCGGAAGCCGGACGCGACTTCCTTCAATTCCACGCCGCGGCCCTCGGCATCGCTCGCGAGCTCAGCGAGCGCGCGGGCAAGGTCGTCGTGAGAAGGCTGTTCCTGCTCGCCGAACAAGGTGAAAAGTTGCGGCAGCGACAGTGGCTGCGCGGAAGCGAGCAGGGCGGCTTCGACGATGCGTTTGAGTTGACTGAATTCGATCATAAAAACAATTTCAAATTGAAAAGTGCGGTCAGGACGACCGCTTCGTGATTCTCGCGATCAGGGATCGATCGCAAAAATCATGACACAGCGAGCGACTTGAGATAGATCGGCCCGAGCGGTTCGCTCTGCACCATCTCGATCAGATGTTCCTTGGCGAGTTCGAGCAGGGCGAGGAAGGTGACCACGATGCCGAGCCGGCCCTCATCGCGGATGAAGAGTTTCTCGAAGGCGTGAAAGCCGCCGTCGCCGAGAAACTTGAGCACGTCGCTCATGCGATTGCGCACCGACAGCGCCTCGCGCTGGATCGCATGCCGGCCGGTGAGTTCGGCACGCGTGATCACATCCTTGAGCGCCAGCAGCAGCTCGCGCATATCCACCGGCGGCGGCAGACGGATCACGTTCTTGTCGGTTACGTGCGCGTGTACGACCGCGAAGTCCCGTTCCGCGCGAGGCATCGCCTCGATATCCTCGGCCGCCTTCTTGAAACGTTCGTACTCCTGCAGGCGGCGCACGAGATCCATGCGTGGATCGTCCTCGAGGCCTTCCTCGGCCGGCGGCCGCGGCAGCAGCAGGCGCGATTTGATCTCCGCCAGGATCGCGGCCATGACGAGATATTCGGCCGCAAGCTCCAGGCGCATGTCGTGCATCAGGTCGATGTAGTCGATGTACTGGCGCGTGATCTCGGCGATCGGAATATCGAGAATGTCGAGATTCTGCCGGCGGATCAGATACAGCAGCAGATCCAGCGGCCCCTCGAACGCTTCGAGTATGACTTCGAGCGCATCCGGTGGGATGTACAGATCCTGCGGCATCTGCAGCATCGGTTGGCCGCGCACCATGGCCAGCGGCATTTCCTGCTGCTGCGGTACCGGAGGGAAAATGCCCGTGACCTCGATCTGTTCGAGATTCTCGGCGGCTTGCGTGCTCATGCCCGCTCGTTAGTCATGTGAGGTCGCCGCGCGTCGCGCAGCCTTTGTCTGAAATGGTTGGTAGCGAAAAATTGCACTTCTGCACAATGTCGCATCACGCGAAATCTGCGGCGAACCCTGGAAGATCGGCGCCATCGACCGCACGGCGGTCCCTGGGCGAACGGGCAGTAACAAAAGCCAGACCACCTCGCACGAAACACCCGGGCGGGCACGAAAGGCGACGAAGAAGTTGATATACGCGGGCGGGTCGGGCGGCGCCGCGGCTCGCGGCGCGCATGGGCTGGCCCACGCTTTGCGGCAAGGTTACGAGGATTATCCGCGGCTGTCCAGTCCTCATTGTCGTCGCCGATCCGCTATCATCGAAAGCCCACGAAAAAATCATCTGTCATGTGGTACGCAATCACCGCGCTCGATCATTCCGACAGTTTGCCCAAGCGGCTCGCCGCGCGACCTGCGCATGTGCAGCGCCTGCACGAACTGCAGGCGGCCGGGCGCTTGCTGCTCGCTGGTCCATTTCCGGCGATCGACTGCGAGGATCCCGGCCCCGCCGGCTTCAGCGGCAGCCTGATCGTCGCCGAGTTCGAAGATCTCGCTGCGGCACAGGCCTGGGCCGATGCCGATCCGTTCGTCGCTGCCGGTGTGTACCGCGAAGTGAGCGTGCGTCCATTCCGCAAGACGTTGCCGTGAACGCGCCAACGCAGCAGGACGCAAACGCGAGAATCGAACAAATCCGCCTGCGCCTGCAGCACGGGCTGAACCCGCTTTCGCTGGACATCGTCGATGAGAGCCACAAGCACGCAGGCCATGCCGGCGCACGCGACGGGCGCGGACATTTCCGCGTGCGCATCGTCGCGGCGGCGTTCAGCGGTCTGCCCCTGATCCGCAGGCACCAACGCGTTTACGCCGCGCTCGGCGATCTGATGCAAACCGATATTCACGCGCTCGCTCTGGAG
>JAYTQX010000382.1:0-2131 GCA_043746455.1 Pseudomonadota bacterium | reverse complement strand
CGATTTTCGCATCGAGCGCGGCGATGAATCCGCGCGGCGGCGGCGTATCGGCCGCACGCGCGGAAAGCTCGGCCAAGCCGATGCGCGTGCTGCGTTCGTGGATTTCCTCGGCCTTGCGCGCGAGGATTTTTTTCAGGATATCGCTCATTCCGGGCTGCGGGATGAGAGCGCAGGGCCGTTGTAGGCACGCTCGACTTTCGCCACGCGGACTTCAAAATGTTCGTACCATTCGCGCTTGCCGCGCACGCGCGTTGCTGCGTGCTCGGTGTGATTGCGCCAGCGCAATATATTCTCTTCGCTGTCGAAGTAGGCCACCGTGATGCCGAAGCCGTTTGCGTCGCGTACGCTCTCGGCACCAAGGTATCCCGGCTGCTGCATCGCCAACTCGAACATGCGCTCGGCGGCGGTCGCGTAGTCGGCCTCGCCCTTGCCGTTGCGCTGCGATGAGAAGATCGCCGCGTAGTACGGCGGTTGCGGAGTTTTCGCAAAACCAGGGTCGCTCATGCTTGCGTTCCACGCAGACGTTGGGTCGTGACGATGAATTGATCGAGCTTCGCGCGCGCCGCACCGCTCGCGAGCGCCGCGCGCGCCTGCACGAGGCCGCTCGAAATCGAATCGGCGACGTTCGCGGCGTACAAGGCGGCGGCGGAATTGAACAGCACGATATCGCGCGCCGCGCCGGGACGATTCTCCAGCGCTTCGAGCACGCGCAGTTTCGATTGCGCCGCGCCGTCCACGCGCAGACCCGCACTGTCGGCTATCGCCAGGCCGAATTGCGCGGGTTCGATTTCATATTCCTTGACCACGCCGTCGCGCAGCTCGCCAACCAGGGTCGAACCGGCCAGCGAGATTTCATCCATGCCGTCCTTGCCCCACACCACCATCGCGTTGCCCGCACCGAGGCGCTGCAAAACGCGCACTTGTATACCGACCAGATCCGGATGGAACACACCCATCAGGATATTCGGCGCGCCGGCCGGATTGGTCAGCGGTCCGAGAATATTGAACAGCGTGCGCACACCCATTTCGCGACGCACCGGCGCCACCGCCTTCATCGCCGGATGATGATTGGGCGCGAACATGAAACCGATTCCGGTCTCGTCCAGGCAAGCAGCGACCTGCACCGGCGTTAGATCGATCGCCACGCCGAACGCTTCGAGCACATCGGCGCTGCCGGATTTGGACGACACACCGCGATTGCCGTGCTTGGCCACGTGCGCGCCCACCGCCGCGACGACGAACATCGACGCGGTGGAAATATTGAACGTGTTCGCGCTGTCGCCGCCGGTGCCGACGATATCGAGGAAGTGCGGATAGGCGGGCGTCCGCACCTTCGCCGCCATTTCGCGCATCACGCTCGCCGCCGCGGCGATCTCGCCGACGGTTTCCTTCTTCACGCGCAGGCCGGCCAGAATCGCCCCGACCATCGTCGGCGACACTTCGCCGCGCATGATCTGGCGCATCAGATCGACCATTTCATCGTGAAAAATCTCGCGATGCTCGATCGTGCGCTGCAGCGCCTGTTGCGGGGTGATCGACATCACTCAAGCTGCCAATGCGGGCGCGTGCAGGAAATTGCGCAGCTGCGCGTGGCCGTGCTCGGTCATGATCGATTCGGGATGGAACTGCACGCCCTCAATCGGCAGCGTCTTGTGCCGCAACCCCATGATCTCGTCGACGCTGCCGTCGGCATGTTGCGTCCACGCGGTTATTTCCAGCGACGCCGGCAGAGTGGATTTTTCCACAATGAGAGAATGATACCGAGTCGCTTCGAACGGATTGGGCAGGCCGGCGAACACGCCGACACCCCTGTGATGAATCGGCGAAGTCTTGCCGTGCATGATTGCGCGCGCGCGGATCACCTTGCCGCCGAACGCCTGCCCGATCGCCTGATGACCCAGGCACACGCCCAGAATCGGTACCGAGCCCGCGAGCTTTTCGATCAGTTCCAGCGAGACGCCCGCCTCGTTCGGCGTGCACGGCCCGGGCGAAATCACGATCTTCTCCGGCGCCAGCTTGCGAATCTGCTCCACCGACAGCTCGTCGTTGCGCACCACACGCACATCCTCGCCCAGCTCGCCCAGATACTGCACGAGGTTGTAGGTGAAGCTGTCGTAATTGTCGATCATCA
>JAYTQX010000381.1:0-1743 GCA_043746455.1 Pseudomonadota bacterium | reverse complement strand
CGGCGTAACGATCGAGCAGGACGATCAAGGCCTGGATATCCAGCGCGCGTTCGCGGCTGACGCGCTCGCTGCGGCCGTCGGCGAACCGGCGTTCCACGCTTTCCATTCCGCCGGTGCCGACCACGATCTGCGCATCGGTCTGCGCGCGATAGCGTTCGCGCAGCGCGGTCTGCAATGCATCGCGTTCACCATCGCGGAACTGGTCGGCCTTGTTCAGCACCAGCACCAGCGGTTTGCCGAAGCCGCGCAGCCAGCGCAATTCCGCATCCTGATCGCGCGTGAGATCGCCGGCGCAGACATAGAGCACGATATGCGCGCGCAGCGCCTCGTCGCGCGCGATCTGCTCGCGTTCAGCGCCCGCCACTTCGTGCGTGCCCGGCACATCGGCAAGCGTCAGTTCGCGACCGTTCGCGGTGAGATGCGCCTGATAATGCGCCACTGCGCGCGTCGTGCCGCCGAGCACATCCGATGCTGGTGCGACAGCGGGATTGAGCGCACGGATCAGGCTCGATTTGCCCGCGCTGATCTCGCCGAATACCGCAATGTAAAGTTCGGCGCTGCGCGCGCGACGATCGAGTTCCACGAGTTCGGCCTGCAGCTCTGCCGCGTCGACGCGTTGCTGCGCGAGTGCGTCCAGACGCGTGTCGACATCGCTGCGCCGCGGCACTTCGACCGGTTTGGGCGCGCGCCGACGTGGGTGCAACCAACGCCAGGCGAACCACGCGACCGTCGCTACCGCCAGCAACAGCAAGGCCGCGGCCGCGTACTGCGCCCATGGTGGCAGGCTGCGCAGTTCCTGCCACAGCGCCACGGCGCTGCGCAGGGCGCCAAACAGCAGCCACAACAGCGCCGCGAGCGCGAGTGCGAGGGCGGCAAGCGCAATCAGGCGTAACGGGCGTTTTGCGTTCGGCATGCGTTGGGCGTATTGATACGAAGGTCGAATTGTAGAGTGTGGCTACCCGGAAACGCGACCCTGACAATTGCACGTCGCCCCTCGCCCGGTTTCGCGGCAACAGTTTTCTGGCATCATTGTGGATGGGGAGGGAGCGTTGCAATGTGGAGTGGCATTTTTTTTGTCGCCGCAGGGATCTTCGCTGCGCCGGCAGCGGATGCGCAAACTGCGCGGGATGCGCCGCACCCGCATGTCGCGGCATTCTATACAAATCCATTTTTCCGCAGCCTCGGCGTGGCCGATGGGCTGCCTTCGAGCGCGACGCGAAAACTGGCGCAGGATCGCGACGGCTATCTCTGGATCGGCACCGCCGATGGTTTGGCGCGCTATGACGGCGTCGGTTTTCGCGTGTTCCGCCACGATCCGGTCGATCCGCACTCGCTGTACGGGAACGATGTCTGGGCACTGTTCGTCGACCGCGACAATCGCATTTGGTGCGGTGGCGAAAATGCCGGGCTGAACATGCTCGATGAGCAGCGCAAGGGCTTCGTGCACTATGGACACAGCGATACTGACGCGTCCGGACTCGGCGGAGACGATGTGTTTGCGATTGCGCAAACGCCCGATGGCGCACTCTGGGTCGGCAGCTATGCCGGCGGAGTCGATCGCTTGAACGCCGACGGTGTTGGCTTCAGCCATCTGCGCCATCGCAAGGACGATCCCGACAGCATCGCCTCGGATACGATACTCACTTTATACAGCGACGATCGCGGGCGTCTATGGATTGGCAGCTTGCTGGGAGCGGATGTACGCGACGCTCAGGGGCACATTCGCCACGTCGACTTTTCGGC
>JAYTQX010000380.1:0-1575 GCA_043746455.1 Pseudomonadota bacterium | reverse complement strand
CCTGTACGATGTGACCAACGAAGCGATCAGCAATTTCCTCGCCAAGGCGCCTGCGGCGCGCAAGGCGAAGAAGTAAGCAACAGGCAACGCCAGAATTGTATGTCCGCAGCTTCAGTGCTGCGGGAGGGGGAAAGCAAAAACGGCCACTCGGCCGTTTTTGCTTTCTGGAGTGTCCAACGTTCGCAATCGCGATGTCATTCGATCGGCGGCAGCACGCCGATCACTTCGGCGATCGTGGTGATGCCGCGCGCGACTTGCGCCGCCGCGGATATGCGCAATGGACGCATGCCTTCGACGAGTGCAGTTTCGCCCAGACGCACGAGATCGACCGCAGGCACGATCATCTGGCGGATCGGCGGCGAAATTCGCATCATCTCGTAGATGCCGGTGCGGCCGAGGAAGCCGGTGTTGCGACATTCCAGGCAACCGGTCGGTCCATATACACGCGCGGGCGCGGGCACGCTCCAGCGATGCACCAGCGCTTCCCAGGCGCGCGCGTCGAGCCGGGTCTCCGCTTTGCAATGCGGACACAGTGTACGTACCAGGCGCTGGGCGACGATGCCGGTCAGCGTGGACTGAATCAGATAATGCGGCGCGCCCAGATCGAGCAGGCGCGGGATCGCGCTCGGCGCGTCGTTGGTGTGCAGGGTGGACAAAACCAGATGCCCGGTCAGCGAGGCCTGGATCGCCATCTGCGCAGTTTCCAGGTCGCGGATTTCGCCGACCATGATGATGTCCGGATCCTGGCGCATCAGCGTGCGCACGCCCGCGGCGAAGTCCAGATCCAGCGCCGTCTGCACCTGCATCTGGTTGAATTCGGGCGAGACCATTTCGATCGGGTCTTCGACCGTGCACACATTGACGTCCGCTGTTGCCAGATGCTTCAGCGTCGAATAAAGCGTCGTCGTCTTGCCGGAACCGGTGGGCCCGGTGACCAGCACGATGCCGTGCGGACGCTCGACCATGCCGCGCCAGATGAGTTCTTCGTCCATCGAAAAACCGAGCTGGCGGAATTCCTTGACCACGATATCCGGATCGAAAATGCGCATCACGACTTTTTCGCCGAACGCGGTCGGCATTGTCGACAGGCGCAGCTCGACTTCGCGTCCGCCGGTCGAGCGCGTCTTGATGCGGCCATCCTGCGGCCGGCGTTTCTCGGCGAGGTCCATGCGCCCGAGGATCTTCACGCGCGCGGTCACCGCGGTCATCACCGGCGTCGGCAGTTCGAACACCTTGTGCATCACGCCGTCGATGCGGAAACGGATCGGGCTGGTGTCGCGACGCGGTTCCAGATGGATATCCGAGGCGCGCTGCTCGAACGCGTATTGCAGCAACCAGTCGACGATGTGCACGACATGGCGGTCGTCCGCGCCGATATCGCCGGATTTGCCGAGCTCGAGCAACTGCTCGAAGTTGAGCAGCGTGCCGGTTTCGGTTTTCGCATCGCGCGCTTTCTGGATCGAGCGCTGCACGCCGTAGAACTCGTTCAGATAGCGGCTCAGATCGACCGGGTTGCACACCACGCGGCGTACGTCGCGGCGCAGGATGTGGCCGATATCGGCGAGCCAGCGCGTA
>JAYTQX010000379.1:0-5129 GCA_043746455.1 Pseudomonadota bacterium | reverse complement strand
GTGTCGTTCCGGCGGGCATGCCGTGCACGCGCAAACCGCGGGTCGGCAGCGCACCGCGAGGCCCGATCCGCAGCAGGGAAAGTAGCGCTAGCGGAGACGAGCTAGGGAATGTCGACACCCCACGGCAATTCGCCGACGGCAATTTCCTTGACGACTTTTCTCGCCGCGGTGTCGATCACGCTGACGCTGTTCGAGCGCCCGTTGGCGACATAGAGCTTCCTGCCATCGTGGGTCACGGCCATGTTCCATGGCCGCTTGCCGACCGGAATTTCCGCGACCGACTTGTTCGCCGCAACGTCGATCACCGACACGCTGCCCGCCCCGCCGTTGGCGATGTATACAAATTTTCCGTCGGGGCTCGCCACGGCGCCAGCCGCGCGCAGCGCGGTCGGAATGCTGCGTACCAGTTTGCGCGCGATCACATCGAGCACATCGACCGCGTTCGCCGTTTCGGCGGCGACGTAGGCTGTGGTTGTGCCGGGCAGGAAGGCCATCCCACGCGGATGGCCGCTGCTTTTCACCGTGCCGAGTGATGCGCCGACTTTGAGGTCGATCACATCGACATCGTTGGAGTTTTCGTTGCTGGCGAGTAGCCAGCGGCCATCTGGGCTGAACACGCAGTGCTCGGGGTTCTTGCCCTTGACCGGGATGTGCTTGACCACTTCCAGCGATCTGGTATCGACGAGGGTGACCCAATTGTCGTCCTCCACGCAGGCGGCGACCCGATCGCCGGACGGCGAGATGCCGATGCCTTCGGGTCCGTGGCCGACAGCGATCTGCTTTCTCAATTTGTCCGTGGTCAGATCGATCACATTGACCTTGCCGCCTTCCGCATCGATGACGAACAGGGTCTTGTCGCCGCGATCCACGACCACGCCGCGCACGCGCGTGCCGAGCTTGCCTTCGCCATGCAGCGTGCGCACGACCTCGTCGCGCGCCGTGTCGATGACCGAAATCGTGCCGCTGGCCTGATTCGGCACGTAGGCGAACTCGGCGGCGAATGCGGGTGCGCCGACCAGCAGCGCCAGAACTGTGATCGCAGCGCCTTGCCGGCGGGTGGGGGAGTGTGTTGCGGGCATCGGCATGCGAATATCCTGTGAGTTCGTCTATGGGATCGTTGCGGGTCGCGAAAGTTCCAACATGTCTGGCTTCCTGTCCTCAATCACTCCATCGAGCGCTTGCGCTCCTGGCGGGAAAATTTCCCGGAGTGCCACGTCGGCGATACAGCCGTCGCGACGCGATCCAGCTATTGCGTGCGTGCGTCCGCGCACCTTGCAGTGCAGGCTCGGGCGATGATGCGACGCTGGCGCCTGAGCCTGAAGCAGCGTCTGTTGCTGCTGATCACCGCCTTGATGGCGCTGCTCTGCGTGGCCGGCGGCGTGTACATCGTGGCTCGAGCGCAAAACGATATCCGCGGCGAAATGCACTCGGCTACGGATTTGATCGAGCGCTATCTGGGCGCGCAATTGGCCGTATCCGAAGTGGCGTGGCGGCAGAACAACGATCTCCTGCCGCGGCTCGAGCTGGCGCAACTGCGCGATGTGCATCATGTCCAGGTATCTTTTTATACGAACGCCGGCGCCTTGGCGGAGACCAGTATCGATCCGCACGCAAAGAAGCGGCGCGCACCGCGCTGGTTCGCATGGCTGGTGCAGCGATCCTTCGTGCCGATTCCCGATTCGACGCAGGCAGTCGCGTTCGACGGCGTGCGCATCGGCGACATCGTCATCCATCCCGATCCGAGCTACGAGATGGACGAAATCTGGAACGTCACGCGCGGCCTGCTGGGCCTGCTGCTGGTGTTCTTCGTGCTCGCCAATGCGCTGATCTGGTGGGCGATCGTGCGCGCGATGCTCCCGATCGAGCGCGTGCGCGATGCGCTGCTGCAGCTCGGCAGCGGCAATCTACATATGCGCCTGCCGCCGTTCGAGCTGCCCGAGCTGGCCGGCGTGAGCAACGAATTCAATCGCATGGCCGATAGACTCGAACATAGCACGGCGGAAAATCTGCGGCTCACCCAGCGCCTGATCCAGACCCAGGAAGACGAACGCGCGCGCATCGCGCACGAACTGCATGACGAAATCGGCCAATGCATCACAGCGATCCACGCCGATGCGGCGGCGATCCATTGCGCTGATCCCGATCGGTCCGATATCGCTAACCACGGTGGCGCTCTCGACGCCGCGCGCGAAAGTGCGGCCGCGATCGTCGATGCGGCCACGCAGATCAAGAACCTGCTGCGCAGCATGCTGCAGCGCTTGCGTCCCGCGGCGCTGGATGAACTGGGCCTCGGCGCGGCGTTGACCGAGCTGGTCGGCACCTTTCGCCAGCGTAATGCCGACACCGCCTGTCAGTTTCATCTTGGTAGCGAGGTTGAAGGGCTCGGCGGCGACTTGGCCAAAACGGTTTATCGCCTCATCCAGGAAGGTCTGACAAATATCGCCCGCCATGCGCAGGCGAAAAACGTCAGCATCGATGTGCACGCCGCCGCCATCACGCAAAGTGGAAATGCAGACTCTACGCAAGCGCTGACGGTTATGCTCACGGACGACGGCGTCGGTTTCGATCCGGCCGCGCAAACCTCGGGCTTTGGCCTGCTCGGCATGCGCGAACGCGTGCAGGCACTCGGCGGCGAGCTGTGTATCGACAGTCGACCCGGAGCAGGCACGCGCATCGTCGCCATGCTGCCGTTCCGCGAGACGAACACGCATGAGGCAGAAGGAGAATGAACAACGCGCGCCTGCGGGTGATGCTGGTCGACGACCATGCGATCGTGCGCTCGGGATTCCGCCGCCTGCTCGAGCGCTATCCGACGATCGAGGTCGTTGCCGAGGCGGATACGGGCGAGCAGGCCTATCGCCGCTTCGTCGAGCACGCGCCCGATGTGACTGTGCTCGACCTGTCGATGCCGGACACCGGCGGGCTGGAAATTCTGCGTCGGTTGCTCACGCGCGAAGCGGCAGCCAAGGTGATCGTGTTCAGCATGCACGAGGGTGCCGCGCTGGCCGACCGCGTGATGCGTCTGGGTGCACGCGGCTATGTGAGCAAGAGCAATGCACCGGACGTACTCGCGCAGGCGGTGCTGGAAGTTGCTGCGGGGAAAATATTTCTCAGCCCCGATATCGCGGAGGCGCTCGCGCAGTTCAAGCTCGCCGGCGAGGACGATCCGCTCAAGCAGCTCACCGCGCGCGAGTTCGAGATCTTCCAGCAAATCGTCGCCGGACAGACGGCCAATGAAATCGCGGGCACGCTGAACCTCAGCGCGAAAACCGTGGCGAACTACCACACCCTGATCAAGCAGAAGCTCAATGTCGGCAGCGATGTCGACCTGATGCGCCTGGCACTGCGCCACAACCTGCTGGGCTAGATCCGCTCAGGATACGGAACCTGATGTCCGCAATGGCGCAGTGTGTGTCGGCCGCCGGCGCATAGTCGCGCGCCGTGTGCGGTCGGGAAATTTTCCTATTTGCATTGACGCATCGGTCTGTTATCCCTCAGCACGTTTCCGCTTCCCGCTGAGGCTCCAACGCAATGAAGTCTGCCGCTGTTAGCGTGCGCATGCGCCGTTCGCTGGCGCCTGCACTGGGCGCGATGTTGCTGGCCGGTGCGAGCGTCTGCCTTGCGGCGGCGGATGCGGCCGAGGATGCGAGCGCGACGAGCAACGCCGACCAGAATGCGATCGAACTGGGCACGGTCAAGGTGTTTGCCGTCACGCCGCAGCAGGGCGCTGAGTTGCCGGAAACGCTGATTCCGTACAACGTGCAATCGACCACCAGCGGCGATCTGGATCGCGCGCAGACGCTCTCCGTGACCGATTACATGAACCGCAACATGACCGGCGTGTCGATCAATGCCGCGGCGAACAATCCGCTGCAGCCGAACCTGCAGTTTCGCGGCTTCACCGCGTCGCCGCTGCTCGGCGGCTCGGAAGGCATTTCGGTCTACCTCGACGGCGTGCGCGTCAACGAGGTGTTCGGCGACAGTATGAACTGGGATCTGATTCCCGAGGAATTGATCTCAAGCCTGTCGATGATCTCCGGCGCGAATCCGATTTACGGTCTCAACACACTCGGCGGGGCGATCGAAATCCGCAGCAAGAACGGGTTCACCGATCCGGGCATGCACGCGGAGGTTTCCGGCGGCTCGTTCGGACGCAGCGAATCGACGCTCCAGGGCGGCGCGAACAACGGCACCTGGGGGTATTACCTGATGGCGAATCATTTCGAGGAAACCGGCTGGCGCGACTACTCCAATTCCAACGCGACGAATTTTCTCGCCACGCTGAGCTGGCGCGGCAGCAATGCAACGCTCGATCTGCATCTGGCGCATGCCGAAACCAAGTTGAACGGCAATGGCGCGTCACCTATCCAGGCGCTGCTGATCCGTCCGCAAAGCGTGTTCACAGCACCCGACCGCACAGAGAATTTCTACAGCCTGATCAACGCGCAGGGCAGCTACAAATTCAACGACGCCTCGTCGCTGTCCGCGACGGTGTTCAAGCGTCAGGTCAACACGCGCTCCTACAATGGCGACGCGAGCGATTTCAACCAATGCGACGACGGCAGCGGGACGCTGTGCAACGATAACGGCTCGCCGGTGATCGACCAGTACGGCAATCGCGTCGCAGCCAGTTACGATGCGATCAACAACATTGGCATCCGCCGCCAGTTGAGCTACGGCGGTTCGCTGCAATGGGTGTTCAAGGCACCGCTCTTCGGCATGCGCAATCAGTTCGCCGCCGGGCTGGATTACGACCATGGCCGCGTGGAATATAGCGCGGTGCTGGAAATGGCCAACCTCATCGTGCTGCCGAATCTGCCGCTGAGTTCGATCACCTCGGCAAATTCGGGTGTGTACGTGCCCGACAATGCGCTCGATGTCTACAGTTACAGCGTCAACGCAGGCGCCTACGCAACCGACACGTTGAGCCTGACCGACCGTCTCGCCTTGACCGTATCGGCGCGCTACAACCATACGCATACGGTGATCGAGGATCTCAGCGGCACGAATCCCGATCTTGATGGCGAGCATCGCTTCCAGCGTCTCAATCCCGCCGTGGGTTTGACCTATCAGTGGACTCCGGCGGTGAATTTCTACACCGGCTACAGCGAATCGACGCGCGCACCGAC
>JAYTQX010000378.1:0-7017 GCA_043746455.1 Pseudomonadota bacterium | reverse complement strand
TTGCGCTCGGCCTCGCCCTGCGGCCACTTGCGCAACTGGAAAGTCAGATTGAAGCGTTCCTTCTTGGTGCGTGGATCGGTCTGGATCGTGCCGATGAAGCTGGGGTTGACCAAGACCTCGGATTTCTGCAACCCGTCGATGAGTTTCGCCGCATTGCCGCTTTGTCCGGTGACATCGACTTTGCCCTTCTCGTCGATAGTCAAGCGCTCGAGGAAGGTATCGTCTGGCAGACGCTTGGTCAGATCGGCGAGCAACTCGGTTACCGTCGTCGTGTCGTGCTTCATGTGAAACAGGAAGTTGGCCGACGCGGTACGGTCCTGCAGCTTCTTCGCCAGCGATGCGGTCCGCTTTGCCTCACCCTGTGCCTTTTCCACCTCGGCCGTGATCGCCTCGAGCGAGGCCTGGCGATTGGCCAGCGATTGCTCCATCGCGAACACGAGCAACAGCAACGCCGCAGCAGCCAGAGCCAGATTCAGGCGCAGGCCCCGATTCTTGTGCTTGGCACGCCGCTCGGGCGGCAACAGGTTAAGGCCCGCGCGTCCGCTGCCCGGCGCATTGCGCCAGCAATCCACGCCGCCGAGCGCGATGCCGCAGGCCGCGAGCGTCGAGATTTCCGCGTCGAGCTGCGCGCGCGGAAGTACGGTGAGATGCACCTTGAGATTCTTCGCGGCAACGTCGCGTTCGATGATGCGATAGTCGAAATACACCTGATCGGCCTTGAACGGCGTCTGCCGATCCATCTCGAAGGCCAGCACTTGGCGCAGCTTGTCCTCGGTGGCGGCAGGCATGGTCAGCTCGCGGCGCAGGCAGCGTTGTGCGGGAACGCAGTAGAAGACGCGCACATTGGGCTCGTCGATCTGCCCGCGCAGGCGCAGGAATTCCACGCGCTGTTCTTCGCTGGGCACGCCGAGCGGAATACGCCCGTAGTCCGCGCAACCCGCGCTCGACGAGCGCCACACGCCAAATTCATGCGGCCGTGCATCGAGCAAAAGCTCATGCGGACGCTCGGCGACCAAGGCCCGCCAGCGTGCGGGCAGCAGACCCACGAGTTCGCCACGCCACCACGCAAAAAATTGCGGCAGCGGCGTCTTGGCGTAGCGCACCCGTAAGCGGGCAAGCGGGATGTCTAAGGCGTCTGTGATCGTCATTTCAAATTTTCGTCATCGCGCCAGCGCAGTACCGTGTAAGGTCGTCCCGCCGCGCTGACGCCGCCCACGCGGACGCTGGCGTCGAAAACGGTGCTGACGCCGTTGGGGAGGGTGGCGCTGGAGTTGATACTATACGTGAGGCCCCCACCCGATGCCACGAGAGCGGCCCCTCCAGGCAAGGTCAGACCGCCGATCGCACCAGCGGTTCCCGGCGGCGCCGACTGACGAATCGCGATGATCTGCTGCGCGAGCGCTTCGGTCATGCCGGGTATCGCACGCAACGCTTCGAGCGGTGCATATGCCGCGTTGGGCATACCCACCCCCGAATACACGGTGACAGCGGGTTCGATCCGCCTGTAGATCTCGTAATTCATGCCCAGTACCTGCTGCACCTCGGACACAGTCTGGAAAGGTCGATTGGTTGGTCCGTAATCGAGGCCGGCCTGCGCGTATTGCTCGGCTTCGGCACCATGCGGCCGCGGCATGTCGTCGGCATCGCGCCAATCCTGGATCGCATCGGACAAAGCCTCCGCAGTCGCCGGATCGACTCCGACCGATTCGAACAGCGGGATCAGGATCGTGCTGTCGGCGATATTCAGATCGATCTTGCCCGACTCGTTGGTGATCTCGACCCGCACCTGCGCGCCTTCATAGGGGAACTCGTAAGGCCGTCCGTCGGCGACCCAGCGCTGGGCCGGATCGGGATTGCGCAATTCGAACACCGCGCGCTCCATGCCCGCCATCGCGTCGTAACGCGCCGTGGTCGTGTCGAACAAGTGCCGTGCCTCAAGATTTTCGGTGCGTGCGATCAGGGCGAAGCTGCCGAGCAGGATCCCCATCAGCGCGATGATCCACATCACGAGGATCAATGCCACGCCACGCGCAGGCGCGCGAAATTCAATTCGTCTCATTGCCGGAGCCCCGCCGCGCCTACGCCACGTTGCGCGCTGGAATCCATCATTAGCGGTATCGACAATGCCGGCCAGTCGATTTGTCCGCCCGCCGCCAAAGTCAGATCGATATTGACCATGAGCGGGGTCACGCTGGAATCCGGCCAGTCATCGTTCCAGCTCGTGAGTTGACGCTGCGGATCCAGGCCGCGATAACTGAACTTGCCGTCGCGGATGTGATCAAGCAGCACCACGGTCGCAACCTGGCCCGATCCCGCTTTGTCCGTGCTGAAGCCATTCAACAGCGTGCTGGTGAAGACCAGCTGGAGACCGTTGTCGCCCGACGCCAGCTCCAGCGTCTGCACGTAGGCACCGCCGTGCGAAAGGTAGCCCGGCATCGGCGCAACGAAGCGCATGAATTTGCCGTCGCCATGAAAAAGTTCGCGCGCGGTCTCGGTCTGCGCGTACGGGAACGGCAGCGTGCGCGAAATCTGATGGCGCAGGAACTCCTGCACTGTGCGCACCTTGTCGACGCGCTCGATCGCCGCCTCGCCAGAACGCATGCCGCGCACCGCTGCACTGATGCCGCCGTAGGCACCGCCCAACAGCAGGGCGAGCAGCATGATCACCAGCAGCAGCTCAAGCAGGGTGAAGCCAAGCTGGCGTTGCGTCCTGCGCATCGTCATCCGAACCCCGGTATGCCGACCGGCAAATTGCCGGGCGCAACCGGCCCCGTCACCCGCAAGGTCACGAAACGCGCGTGATGCGTCAGATAGGCATTGCCCCAGCTCACGATCAATTCGAGCTGAAATATTTCGGGCTGTCCGGGCGCCACCGCGACGAGCGCGCCCGGATTTCCAACCTGGGTCGCACCTGCAACCGCTTGTGGTTGATAGCGCGTGACGTTGAGCTGCCAGCCGTACGTATCGTCGAACTGGCCTGTGCTGCCGCCCTCCTTGAGCGGCTCGCCGATGCCTTGCACATCGAGCAACGACTGCGCCCACAGCGCGGCCTGCGTGTATTCGGCCGACTGCCGCGTCGTATGCAGTGCGCTGCCGAGGATCTGCAGCAGGATGCCGAAGCCGAGCGCGAAGATGACGAAGGCGGCGATCAGTTCGATCAAGGTGAAGCCGCCGCTTCCATGAAATGAAGGTGTCGCGCGCCGCGCGACGATCAATCCGCCGCTCCCGCTTACGCGAGAGGGCAACGGGTGAGGGGCATTGGCCCGCAAAGAGCTGTCGATCAACAACTTCATCGCCGCAACTCTTCGCGCGTGACCGCACCGGTGAGCCAGTCGACGTTGATGCGCCATTCCATACGATCCATCAATACCGAAATATGGCCGCCGGTCGACGCACCGTCGGGAAAGAAGCGGATGCGTCCCGAGGTCTCGCTGGTCTGCTCCTGCTCGGCGGTATACAAATTCAGATGCATCGTCTTCGGCAACTGCACCGGCCCGCGGCCCGGGGCCTGATAGCTGTTTTGCGCAAGATCCAGATCGAATGTGGCTTCCTTGCCCTTCACGATCGCCTGGCCGCGCGTGTAGCGCAATGCGGCGACGAGATCGCGGCTGGCCGCCTGGATTTTCGCGCCGGCGAAATTGCGCGAGAACGACAAGGTCACGATGCTGATCGTGATCGCGATCAGCACAAGCACCGCAACCAGCTCGATCAGAGTGAAGCCGCGCGCGGCGTGAGCGGTGAAGGCTGAGCGGCGTTCGGTGCGCGGGCACGCTGTCGCGCAAGCGACACGATACCGCAGCGGACGACCGCGCAGATCGATCGCGCCATTGTCCGCACACTTCGCCGGCAGCGTGAAGCCAACCGCTGACCGCTGACCGCTCACACTCTTATTCCCAGTTGCCGTAATCCTTGTTCATGCCGTCGCCTCCGACCTGCCCGTCCTTGCCGAGGAAAATGATGTCGTAGTCGCCGTGGTCGCCGGGCACTTTGTAAAGAAATGGATGATTGAACGGATCGTTGACATCGCCAGGCTTGGCGTACGGGCCGTTCCAGTTGGCCGCGTTGCCGGGACGCGTGACCAGGTCGTTCAGGCTCTGCGGCGGCGCGCCGTTGTCGAGCATATAGGCCTGCACCTTCATGTCCATCGAGTGCACCGCCGCCTTGCCCGCGTTGTATTTGCCCTGATTGAAGCGCTGCACGGCATAGCTGCCGACCACGCTCATGACGATGCCGATCAAGGCGATGACCATAACCATTTCGATCAGGGTAAAGCCAGCCGCCGGGCGCATCAGCCGCGCTTGCGCGCCATTGCGTGGATCGCGTACTGCCAAATTTGTAAAGTTATACTTCTTCATATTCGTCTCTTCGAATTGGATCGTTGAGGCTCACTGAATCGAGCCGCTGATGCTCATGATCGGCAACAGGATCGCCATCATGATGAAACCGACCACGCCGGTCATGATCAGAGTCATCACCGGCACCAGGCCGGCGAGCAGACGGTCGACGGTGTTCTTCGCCTCGATGTCGAACGTGTCGGCCACTTTCAAGAGCATGTCGTCGAGCGCGCCGGATTCCTCGCCGACGCTGATCATCTGCGTCGCCAGACGCGGAAACCGCTTGCTCTGCGCGAGCGCATGCGCGAGGCCGCCGCCGGTTTTCACTTCCTCGCTCGCCTTGTCCACCGACTCGGCCAGCGCGCTGTTGCCCAGCACGTTGCGACTGATGCCAAGGGCGGTCAATAAAGGAACGCCATTCTTGAGCAAAGTTCCCAGAGTGCGCGCGAGACGCGCGGTTTCGAGCTTGCCGACGAGCGGCCCGACCACGCGCATCGTCAGCAGGCGCGCATCCCAGATCAGGCGCGCATCGGGGTCGGCGAGCCGCTTGCGTATGAACCAGACCGCGAACACTGCGCCGATCAGCAGCAGCCACCAGAAATCCTGCAGGGTTGTGCCGGCGAACAGCACGATCTGCGTGATCAGCGGCAATTCGACGTTCATGTCCTTGAACATCGGCAGGAACTGCGGCACGACGAAAACAAGCAGCACGAACAGCGCAGCGAATACCATGACGATCAGGATCGCCGGGTAGATCATCGCGTTGATCACACTTTCCCGCAGCGCCTTGGCGCGCTCCAGATAATTGGCCAGACGCGCGAGCGTCGTGTCCAGCGCGCCGCCGACTTCGCCCGCACGCACCATGTTAACGTACAGGCGCGAGAACACGCCGGGCTCGGCTTCGAGCGCCTCGGACAAGGGCGCGCCGCCGCGCACATGATCGCGAATCCGTTCGACGATGCGTTTGGCCTTGTCGCTTTCCGGCAGCTCGAGCAGAATCTGCAACGCACGATCGAGCGGCTGGCCCGCGCCGAGCAAAGTCGCCAGCTGCTGGGTGAATTGCAGCACATGGGTCTGGTTCATCGCCTGGTGCTTGAACAGGCCGGCGAAAACGTTTACCCCATCCGCGCTGTCGGCTGCAGCCACTTCCAGCGGAATATTGCCGGCGTCCTGGATTTTCGCCACCGCCTCCTCGTTCGAGGCGACATCGAACTGACCTTCGACGACGTCGCCAGCCGAGGTGACTGCCTTGTAGCGGTATAAGGCCATTATCGGGACTCGGGACTCGGGACTCGATACTCGGAAAAGCGGACGCCAAGCTGATGCGCAAACGCCCAACCATGGGCACTGCAAGAACGGACCCGGATGA
The DNA here is from genome assembly GCA_043746455.1 of Pseudomonadota bacterium. Classification (GTDB taxonomy): domain Bacteria; phylum Pseudomonadota; class Gammaproteobacteria; order Xanthomonadales; family Rhodanobacteraceae; genus Rudaea. The sequence continues at coordinate 1,314 of JAYTQX010000378.1, read as the reverse complement.
CCACCTTGATGCTCTGCCCGAGTCCCGGATCCCGAGCCCCGAGTCCCGTCTTCATCACGATTCCTGCGTCACGCGCAACACTTCTTCGAGGGTGGTGGTACCGCCCAGCGCCTTGACCAGGCCGTCCTCATACATGGTGCGCATGCCTTCGGCACGCGCCAGTTCCTCGATCTTGCCCATGTCCGCATGCTGCATGACGAGGCGCCGGATCGGGTCGCTCATGACCAGGAACTCCATGATCGTCGTGCGCCCGTGATAACCGGTCAAGGTTAGCGGCGACGGCATCGGTTTATACAATTCCACTTTCCCATGCGGCTGGAAGCGGCGCAGGCCGAATTCCTCGATCACTTCGGGCATCGCTTCGTAGCGTTGCGCATGTTCCAGATCGAGGCGGCGCACCAGGCGCTGGGCGAGAATGCCGTTCACGGTCGAAGTAAGCAGGTAGTCTTCCACGCCCATATCGAGCATGCGCGTGATGCCGCCCGCGGCGTTGTTCGTGTGCAGCGTAGAGAGCACAAGATGACCAGTGAGCGCCGACTGGATCGCAATTTTGGCTGTTTCCAGATCGCGCATTTCGCCGATCATGATGATATCGGGGTCCTGACGCACGATCGAGCGCAGCGCATGCGAGAAGTCCAGCCCGATCTGCGGCTTGGCCTGGATCTGGTTGATGCCCTCGATCTGGTATTCGACCGGGTCTTCGACCGTGATGATCTTGACGTCGGGTGTGTTGAGTTTCGACAGCGCGGTGTACAAGGTCGTCGTCTTGCCCGAGCCGGTGGGTCCGGTGACCAGAAGGATGCCGTGCGGCAGTTCGAGTACCTTGCTGAACTGCGGCAGGAACTCGTCGGTGAAGCCGAGCTTGTGAAAATCGAACACGATCGATTCGCGATCGAGAATACGCATGACCACCGACTCGCCGAACGAAGTGGGCACGGTGGAGACGCGCAAGTCCAGTTCCTTGCCCTGCACGCGCAGCATGATGCGACCGTCCTGCGGCAGTCGGCGCTCGGCGATATTGAGCTTGGCCATGATCTTGATGCGCGAAATCACGGCCGCGGTCGACGCCGCCGGCGGCGACTCGACCTCGAGCAACACGCCGTCGATGCGGTAGCGCACCTTGAGGCGGCTTTCGAACGGCTCGATGTGAATATCCGATGCGCGCTGTTCGACCGCGCGCTGGATCACCAGGTTGACCAGACGGATCACCGGCGCTTCGGAGGCCAGATCGCGCAGATGTTCGATGTCGTCCTCGCTGCGCGAGGCCTCGTCGGAAAGATTTTCGACGATGGTGCCCATCGCCGAGCGGCCCTG
>JAYTQX010000377.1:0-3167 GCA_043746455.1 Pseudomonadota bacterium | reverse complement strand
TTGTACTCGTCGGCGAACGCGTCGGCTCCCCTCAGCGTGCGCGAACCCCAAAGCACACATCCGTAAACGGGGAAATTGCGCAAACAATTGATGCCGAGTGGATTGAGTTCACCATTTTCCGCGTTGGTAAGGGGAACGCTCAGCGCGGCCACTCCAACCAGCGAGGCGCCGATTCCTGCGGGAGCTTTCCATACGCCGCGTTGCGTGTCCGTACGCGCGAAAATACCGGCAACAACGCCGCACGAAACAAACGTTTCCAATTGGTTTCCGCGCAGCGGGTCGGCCATTTGCACGCGCGGGAAGAACAAGGCTGCATTGCTGCTGCGGGTTCCAACCTGATCCGGACTGGCGCTGTAACCGCTCACCGCCAAATCCGTGCTGGTCCAGGCAGAAGGCGAATCCACAAGTAGCACTGCGCGGCGTTGCTCGCAATAACTGGCAGCGGTGGCGATCAGACTGGGGTCGACATCGGCATCCTCCAGCCCGACGCTCGATGTCGGGTTGTAAGGCGGAATGCAAAGAAGATTGAACAGCTGATTGCGCGCGTAGAGTTGTTCCAGCGCATGCAGACCGAGCTTGTTCTTCTCACCGTCTACAGGCAGAAAATCCACCGCGGTCAGCTCGCCGCCATCCGAAACGGCGGCACGCGCGGTCGTCAATGCCGTGTTCAAGGCGGTGGTTGCCGTGGTTACCGCCGTCTGATCGCCGGTAATTGTTGCTGCGGCAGCTGCGTTGATCTGGTCGCGCAACAAGGTTGCTTGCGCAGCCGCCAAGGCATCTTCCAACTTGCCCAGAGCATCCTTGTCTTCCTTGCCTGCCGCAATATTGATCACGGTTGCAGATGACGGCGTGCCATCGTAACGAATCAACGCCGATTGCGAAGCCAGCACCTTGTCCACACGACGGGCACTGTCCTTCACGGTCAGATTCAGAAAACTCTCACTGGCCCCGGTACCCGTATCGGTTGCCCTCAGGTTGAACAGGTCGCCTTTGGCGCCTGTCGGACCAAGCAATGATTGCGCGACATCTGCGCTGGTGTTGTCCTGATCCAAACTGATGCGCAGGTTCACTCCCCACGAGCCTTGCGACGCTGCTACAAAATTAAGACCGTCAACGGTCAACTTGGCCAATCCGCCGACGGCTGCAACTGGAGGATTTGCTTCCGGGTTACCCTGATCGGCGTGATACAAGCGCACGATCACCGCCTGTTGTCCGCCATTGACGAAAAAGTCGCGCACGGCAAAGCTCATGCTGCTTGCGAGTGACAAGCCGCCGAACTGGCGTTCATAGTCGGCGAAGCTGTTGATCACGATCGCCGTATTGACCAACCCGCGCGGCGCACGGCCAACGAACGCCGTTACCGACGTCGCTACACCGATGATGGTGTGCACTCCGCTGGGAATTTCTTCGACATAAACGCCCGGATATGTGAGCGCAACTGGCATAGATTTCTCCTCGCTCGATCAGAAAGCTTCAATGCGGATGTGTCGTCCGCTCTACCTTGTCGTCCAACGCATACAAGTCGGCCCCATCCGGCAAACGATCACGCCGCAATACGCCGGCATCGACCAGATGGGTGAGTACAGTCTCGATGCGCACGCGCGCGATTTCGTAGCGCTGCAGCGGCAACCACCACGAAACGATGCCTTCGAGTGTGTCCGCCGCACGTGGACGACCGCCGAGATAGGCGATCACCGCATTCTCGATTTCACCGCCGCCGTCCTGGTTGCACGACTGCTGTTCGCACATGCCTGCACCTCTTTGCGCAGATTGGCGACAGAAAAAGCAATCCGCATGCCACCTATAGATGACGAGTAAGCGGTTGAAAAAAAACTGTTTGTTGCGGACCGACTCTTGTTGCCCGGGTCAAACCACACCCGGTTTCATGGCGCGCCGGGTGCGCAATGACCCAGGTAGTGGCAACAGAACGCTCGCCGACGGGCGAACGCAATGCTAGTGAGTCTTTTGCAGCTCCGCGGGTCCGAAGTGCCCGCGCTCAATGCCGCGTTTTTTCAGCAGTTTGCCGAGTTGGCGCCGTTCGACGCTGGAGAGCCTTGCGGCTTCGCTGACGTTGCCGTGCGCGCGGCGCATTAGGTCGATGAGATAACCGCGTTCGAACGATGCGATCGCCCGCGACTTTGCGGCACTGAACGTACCGCTGGGCGGATGCTCGCGCGATTCGACGTCGACGCGGGCCGCCAATTCCGGCAGCGCTGACGCGAGTTCGTGCAAACCAACGTCCGTTCCCTCGGCGTGCAGGCAAGCACGCAGCACGACGCTTTCGAGTTCGCGCACATTGCCGGGCCAGGCATAGGCCTCCAATGCGCTCAGTGCGCTCCGTCGCCAGCGTTTGCGTGTCGTCGCCAACTGTTCGCTCGCCGAGTGCAAGAAATGCTCGGCAAGTTCGATCACGTCGCCGGTCCGCTCGCGCAGCGGCGGCACGCGCACATAAAGAGGATTGAGGCGATAAAGCAGATCGGCGCGGAAGCGGCCGCTCTTGTCCAGGTCGGCAAGCGACGCATTGGTCGCGGCGATTACGCGGACATCGGCGGCGCGCATTTTGGAGGCTCCGACCGGCCGGTATTCCCGATCCTGCAGAAAGCGCAGCAGGGTGACCTGGGCCTTGGCCGACAAGGTGTCGACTTCATCCAGGAACAGGCTACCGCCACAGGCATGCTCGACCAGACCCGCATGATCGGTCTTCGCATCAGTGAATGCGCCGCGGCGGTGGCCGAACAATTCACTTTCGATCAACGAGTCGGAAAGCGCGCCGCAGTTCACCGGCACGAAGGGCCGGCCGGCGCGCGGACTGGAGTAATGAATTTCGCGCGCAGCAAGTTCCTTGCCCGTGCCCGTCTCTCCCTCGATCAATACCGGGGCATCGCAACTGGCAAAGCGGCGCAATTCGACGAGCAACTCGCGTATCTGTACCGACTGCCCAATCATCATGGCGGAACCCTCGACACACCCTGCCGCCTCGCAGCCCACTCTTGATTGGACCGCGCGACTCCGCCGACTCCCCCTGCTTGCAACGACCGTTACCCGACAACAGCCGCAGCGAGCCGACTCCTATATATATGTACTTCCATATTCAAAATTGAGAATTACAAGATCTGCTACCCATTGCTTCAGAACACCGATCGACTCGAAGACGCGCCTGATCCCGC
>JAYTQX010000376.1:0-3290 GCA_043746455.1 Pseudomonadota bacterium | reverse complement strand
GAGGGTTATGCACGCCGACTTGGCCGTTTTGCGTTGACAGCATTCTGCGCCGTCGAGCGCGACGCGAACGATCCGCGCAAACCGGAAGACTTTCGTCCGAACGATGTGTTCTGGAACAAGCGCGGCTACCGGCGCCAGGACGACATGTTCTGCGCGATCGACTGGCAGGAAATCGGCGACACCGAGCCAAGCACGAATCGCTTGCGATTCTGGTTGCGCGACCTCATCTAGAGTCGCGTTCGAGATTGTCGGCTCACCTCTCCCGCCAGCGAGAGAAGGGAATAGAACCAATCTTTACATGTAAAGTTATTTGCGGAAAGGCACACTAGGAAACGATGAAACTTCGTCTCGCACTCGCACAATGGACCGTCGGCTCGCCGGCGAGTTTCGACGCATTCGCGGCGCGCGTCTCGGCAGCGGTCGCCAAGGCGGCACAGGGCGGTGTGCAGATGGTCGTGTTTCCAGAATATCTTGCGCTGGAATTGGCGGCAACACTCGCGCAGTCCGTGCGCGAGGATTTTGTCGCCACGCTGGGGGCGTTGCAGTTGCTGCATGAAAACTGGCTGGCGCTGTTCGCGCGTCTTGCTCGTGAGCATCGCGTTCATCTTGTCGCCGGAACGTTTCTGCTCGCGCAGACAAACGGGCGCTATCGCAACCGTGCGTACTTTTTCACGCCGGACGGCAAGCACGCGTTCCAGGACAAGCTGACGCTGACCGGTTTCGAGAAGGACGCCGGCGTGATCGAGCCGGGCGATGCATTGAACGTGTTCGATACACCCTACGGACGCATCGCGATCAATATCTGCTATGACGCCGAGTTTCCCCTGTACGCACGCGCGCAGCAGCAGGCTGGCGCGCGGCTGCTGCTGGTGCCGAGTTGCACCGACACCGACGCGGGCGCGACGCGCGTACGCGTCGGCTGCATGGCGCGCGCGCTGGAGAATCGCTTCTACGTCGCGCAGTCGGTCACCGCGGGTGAGGCGCCGGACAATCCCGCACTGGATACCAACACCGGCAGCGCCACGCTGTATGCGCCAAGCGATCGTGGCCTGCCGGAGAGCGGAATCGTCGCGGTCGCCGAATCCGGCGCGACCTGGCTGATCGCCGATGTGGATTTTGCGACATTGGATACAACGCTGCAAAGTGCACAAGTCGCCGTGCCGGTCGACTGGGATGCGCAGTCGCGGCCAGACGTCCTCCGGGCCAGGGTCGAACCACTGTCCTGATTCAGGTCCGCCCTTGCGCAGGTCGCAAAGGTCGCATTGACGCTGCCTGAAATCGGCGCAATAGTCGCATCAAGCGGCCAACGCTGTCGGGGAGGATGCGGTGCAGGGCGAACCGAGCTATGTCAGCGGCGTTTCCACGGTGCCGCTGATCGGCGACACGATCGGCGTGCATTTCGACAAGATCGCGCAAGCGCATGCGGATCGCGATGCGCTGATCGTGCGCCACCAGAATATTCGCTGGACCTATCGCGAGTTGCGCGAGCGCGTCGACAATCTCGGCGCGTCGCTGCGCCGTCTGGGCCTGGCTCCGGGCGAACGCATCGGTATCTGGGCGCCCAATTGCTGCGAATGGACCCTGACCCAGTTCGCCGCAGCCAAGGCCGGGTTGATCCTGGTCAATATCAATCCCGCGTATCAACGCAGCGAGCTCGAATACGCGCTCAACAAGGTCGGCTGCAAGGCGCTCGTGCTCGCGCCGAGTTTCAAGTCCAGCGACTACCTCGCCATGTTGGCCGATCTCGCGCCTGAACTCGCGCACTGCGCGCCGGGTGCGCTCGATACAGAGAAACTGCCGCAATTGCGCTGCGTGATCCGGCTCGGCGCCGAGGCGACGCCGGGTATGTTCAACTTCGATCCGTTGCTGGGCGAGGCGAGCGCGAGCGAACGCGCGGAACTCGCGGCACTGGGTGCAACCTTGCAGTTCGACGATCCGATCAATATCCAGTTCACCTCGGGCACGACAGGCCTGCCCAAGGGTGCGACGCTGACCCATCACAATATTCTCAATAACGGTTTTTTTGTCACCGAAAACATTCGCCTCGGGCCCGACGACCGCCTGTGCATTCCGGTGCCGCTGTATCACTGCTTCGGCATGGTGATGGGCAATCTCGGCTGCCTCACCCATGGCGCGACGATGGTTTATGCCGACGCCGCATTTGATCCGAAGAGCGTGCTCGCGGCGATCCACGCGGAGCGCTGCACTGCGCTGTACGGCGTGCCGACGATGTTTATCGCCGAACTCGGCCATGCCGATTTCGCCAAGTACGATCTGTCCAGCCTGCGCACCGGCATCATGGCCGGATCGCCGTGTCCGATCGAGGTGATGAAGCAGGTGTTCGAGCGCATGCATATGCGCGAAGTCGTCATTGCCTACGGCATGACCGAGACATCGCCGATGAGTTTGCAATGCGCGCCCGATGACCCGCTCGATCGCCGTGTGTCGACAGTCGGGCGTATTTCACCGCATGTGGAAGTAAAGATCGTCGACGCCGATGGGCGTATCGTACCGCGCGGCGAACCGGGTGAACTGTGCACGCGCGGCTATTCGGTGATGCTCGGCTATTGGAACGATGCGGAGAAAACCGCCGAAGCCGTCGATTGCAACGGCTGGATGCACACTGGCGATCTGGCCACGATCGACGCGGAAGGTTATTGCAATATCGTCGGCCGTTCCAAGGACATGGTGATCCGCGGCGGCGAAAACGTGTATCCGCGCGAGGTCGAGGAATTCCTCTACCGGCATCCGCAGATCCAGGACGTGCAGTGCGTCGGCGTGCCGGATGCGAAATTCGACGAAGTGCTGTGCGCTTGCGTGATCCTGAAACCGGGCGCCAGTGTCGACGAAGGCGGGCTGCGCGCGTTCTGTCGCGGAGAGATCGCGCACTACAAGGTGCCGCAGTATTTCCGCTTCGTCGAGGCGTTCCCGATGACGGTTACCGGCAAAGTGCAGAAGTATATTTTGCGCCAGACGATGGCGGATGAGCTGGGTTTGCGTGCGCAGAAGACTGCCTGACGGGCGACGTCACGGTAAATCCGGTTGCGCGTATCAATGGCCGAGCAACGTCGACAGCCAGAGCGAGGTTCCGGAGAGCACGCAACCAATCGCCGTCGCTGCGAGCACGTCGCTCGGATAGTGCAGGCCGAGCACCACGCGCGAGGCCGCGACGAGCAGGCTGAACGGAATCAGCAGGAGCGCGAGCGGCGGGAAATAGCTGATCGCGATCAGGCTGAAGGTCACCGCATGCAGGGTGTGGCCGGACGGAAAGCTGAACTCGTCGAGCGGCA
>JAYTQX010000375.1:0-1896 GCA_043746455.1 Pseudomonadota bacterium | reverse complement strand
GCGACGCGCAGCGCGCGCACGTGGCCGCCGAAGCAGCCGAGCTGGTGTGCCTGGCGCGGCGAGACGCGGCCGTCGGGATACAGGATGGCGACGCGAAAGCCGGGCAAGCCGGCGAAGGCGGCGCCGACTGCGGCGCCGGTGTCGCCCGAGGTCGCGACGATGATCGTCAGCGGCTTGCTTTCTTGCGCGCGCAGACGGCGCATGCACGCGGCGAGAAAGCGCGCACCAAAATCCTTGAACGCGGCGGTGGGGCCGTGGAACAGTTCGAGTACATGATCGCCGGCAGTCTCCAGTGGGTTCAGTGGTGCGTGAAACGTGAACGCTTCGCGGCAGATCGTGGGCAATTCGCTCGCCAGCGCATCGTCGACGAAGAACGGCTCGAGCAGGCGCGTGGCGATGGCCGGTAAGTCCACGCAATCAGCGAAATCCATTTGCGTGAATTTCGGCAGCGATTGCGGCACGTACAGACCGCCGTCGGGCGCGAGTCCGGCGGCGATAGCGGCGCCCAGGCCCAACGCCGGAGCGCGACCGCGGGTACTTGTATATTTCATCGCAGCACCGAAGCCGCGGGACCGTTGAGCGGCGACACAAAACTTTCGCTGGCGCAGCCGGCGCAGGCGAAACCTGCACGCATCGCCGGTGCAGCGGCTTCGGCCGCGGCGAGTGATTCGAACCATGCGAATACGCTGGGGCCGGCACCGGAAATGCTCGCGCCCATCGCGCCATGATCGAGCGCGGCTTGCTGCACCTGTGCAAATCCGGCAATCAGCGGCGCGCGGCGCGGCTCGACCAGCACATCGCGCAGGCCCGCGCGCACCAGCCTCGCGTCGCCATGCTGGCAACCGGCGAGTACGAGAGCGAGATTCGCGCTCTGGGCGACGAAATCGCCGATCGCGTACGCACCGCTCAACGCCTCACGAGCGCGCCGCGTTTCCAGTACCGCATCGGGATGCACGACGACGCAATGCCACTCGGCGGGTGCGGTGACACGCACCAGATGTTCGGCGGTCGCCAGCACGATGCCGCCGAGCAGCATCGCGCCGACATTGTCGCCATGGCGCCCACCGCTGGCGACCGCTTCGCCGTCGAGTGCGTATGGATACAACGCCTCGGGTGCCAGCGGTTCGTTGAGCAGGGCGTTCGCGGCGACCAGCGCGGCGACGCAACTCGCCGCCGAGCCACCCATGCCCGAGCCGAAGGCGATGCCCTTGTCGAGCTCGATCTCGAAACCGTAAGGTAGATTCAGCGCCTGCTGCAGGGCGATCAGTCCGGCGCCGGCGGTGTTCTTTTCCGATTCCATCGGCAGGGCGAACGCGCTGTTGCGAATCGCCGCAATGTGTACTTGTTTACGTTGCGTGCGCCGCACCGTGGCGCGGTCGCCCGGTCCGACGAAACTCTGACCCAGAATATCGAAGCCGACGCCGAGATTGCCGATGCTTGCGGGAGAAAATGCGGTTGCCTCCACCCTCATACTCGCGCGCCCAGCGAAGCGGCGACGCGCAACAGGTCGGCGAATACGCCCGCGGCGGTGACTTCTGGGCCCGCGCCCGGACCCTGCACGACCAGCGGATTGTCGCAGTAGCGTTTGGTGGAAAACTGCACGACGTTGTCGGTCAGGCGCAGGTTGGCGAAGGCATGGTTGCGCGGCAGTTCGACCAGGCCGACGCTGGCTTTGCCCTCGCGATTCAATTGCGCGACGTAGCGCAGCACGTGGCCGTTCGCGTTGGCGCGCGCGTAGCGCTCGGCGATCGGTGTGTCGAGTTCGGCCAGACGCGACATGAAATCGTCCCGATTGGCGTCGTGCAAAGATAGCGGCACCAGATTTTCGACGGCGACATCGCTCAATGACAGTTCCCGTCCGGCCTCGCGCGCGAGGATCACCAGCTTGCGTGCGAC
>JAYTQX010000374.1:0-1523 GCA_043746455.1 Pseudomonadota bacterium | reverse complement strand
GTGATTGCTGCCGCGGACGGGGAGGTCGTCTACAGCGGCAACGGGCTTCTGGGCTATGGCGAACTGATCATCGTCAAACACAACGCGAGTTTCCTCTCTGCCTACGGCCACAATCGCAAGCGTCTTGTGCAGGAAGGCGAGAAGGTGCGTGCTGGCCAGCAAATCGCGGAAATGGGATCGAGCGCGAGTTCGCGCGACGAATTGCATTTCGAGATCCGCAAGAACGGCAAGCCGGTCAATCCGCTCGACTATCTGCCGGCGCGCTGATTCGACCTTCGCTGCCGCGGAATCGGCGGAAATGCACAACGACTCGCGCTATGCTGCGCGCATGACATCCGATGTGCGCGCGGACGAAATCGATTCGGAAGAATTGCTTGAGCTGATCCATGCGATCGAGCCGCAGCAGGACGACGAAGCGCGCGATTCGACCAGCGCCTATCTCAATGAAATTGGTCTGATCCCGCTACTCGAAGCGCACGAGGAACTGGAACTGGCCGAGCGCGTGGCCGATGGCGACGTCGATGCGCGCCGACGCATGATCGAGTCGAATCTGCGCCTCGTCGTCGCAATCGCGCGTGGATATGTCGGACGCGGCGTGCCGCTGCTCGATCTGATTGCTGAAGGCAATCTCGGCCTGATCCGCGCGGTGGAAAAATTCGACGCCGCGCGCAAGCTGCGCTTCTCGACCTATGCGACCTGGTGGATCCGCGATGGCGTGCAGCGCGCGCTCATGCAGCAGGGGCGCACGGTGCGCCTGCCCGCGCATGTCTTGCGCGAGTTCGCCCAGGTATTGCGCGCCCGGCGCCAGCTGACCCATGACCTGGGCCGCATGCCGAGCATCGACGAACTCGCACGCAACATCGGCAAGCCCGGCGCCGACATTGCCGGTCTGTTCAACCTGACCGATCGCATCAGCTCGCTCGACGCGCCCCTGTCGGCCAGCGACGATCGCGCGCTGATCGAACAGTTGATCGTCGAGGGCGCCGATGCCGTGGCCACACGCGGTGTTAGCGACCCCGGCGATACCCGCGTCGCGCATTGGCTCGAGCAATTGCCGCCGCGTCAGCGTCTTGTGCTGCAACGGCGTTACGGACTCAACGACGAAGAGACGCAAACGCTCGCCGAGATCGCGATCGAACTGGGCCTTACGCGTGAGCGCGTGAGGCAGATCCAGAGCGAGGCACTTTCGCGCCTGCGCTGCCTGGTCGAACGCGAATCAGCCGGGCAATAAAAACAGCGCGACCGCGTTGCGCATTTCGCCGACGAGCACATTGAAGGTGCGCGCGGCGGCGGCGTTGTCCATGGTTTCCAGACCGATGCCGCGTTTGAGGAATGCGCCGAGCACGGCCTGACTTGGAAATATCGCGCGCGCGCCGGTGCCGAGCAGGACCACTTCGGGTTTGAGCGCGAGGATTTTTTCGATCGCAACCGTGTCGAGTTCGGCGACCGTGCGCGCCGGAAAATCGGCGATTGCCGCGTTCGCGCCGAGCAGCAGGCTGGTCGTGAACTCGCGATCGATCACG
>JAYTQX010000373.1:0-5801 GCA_043746455.1 Pseudomonadota bacterium | reverse complement strand
CTCGTGCTCGCGCCCCTGCGGGCATTTACCGCCGCAGCCTGCGATGCTCGGCACCGCGAAAGGCGCCGTTTCTTCCACAAATCCGTCCATCCATGGACTACGCCTGGAAGTGGCGGATGTTGCTTCTCACGCGGGCCATTCGCTACGCGAATGTTCGCTCCGGCGTCCTGCCTACGCAGTCCGGCTTTCGCCGGAATAACGAGCAAAACCCAAGCAACGACAGATTGGCCCGCCCACGACAACGAAAGTCCCTGGGACAAAAGCGCCCAGCACTCATTAAGTCGAGATTGAGCGACAGTCCAACACTCCATCCCGACCAAGGCGGACGGAATGCGGTCGATCCTGCGCAACGCGCACAAATACCTCAGCCTCACCTTCGGCTTGCTGTGGATTTTGCAGGCAGCCACGGGCGTAGTTCTGGCATTCCGTGGCGAACTCGACGATGCGCTGCTGCACGGGCCGGCGCAGCCGCTGGCGCCTGCACGGTTCGGCGCCGAGCTGGCGAAACTTGCGGACAAGGAAGCGGCCTCGACATTGACCTACATCATGGCCAGCGAAGGATCGCGCAATCGTTTCGACCTGCTGCTCACCGACAAGAACGAGCGCACGCGCACGCTGCGCGTCGATGGCAGCGGCAGCGTGCTGCGCGAGCGCCCGCTGGACTACGACTACCCCGCGCCGGGACTGTTCCAGACGGCGCACGATTTCCATGAAACGTTGTTCGCCGGCGATCGCGGCAAATGGTTCCTCGGCTTGAGCGGAACTTTGCTGCTTTCCAATCTGCTGCTCGGCTTGAAGCTCGCATGGCCTGCGCGCGGTCAAGCCTGGCGGCGCGTTCTGTTGCCGGGTATGGCCGGTACGTTCAGTGCAAATATATACAAATGGCATCGCGCGCTCGGGCTGATGCTGGTTCTGCCCGCAATCGTCATCGTCAGCTGCGGCGTGCTGCAGGAATGGCCGCCGGATGGCTGGCTCGGCGTCGAAACGCCCGTGCTCAGGTCAACCAACGGTGCGCAGACGAGTATCTATCCACTTGGCGCGGCGCTCGCCACCGCGCTGGCGCGTTATCCGGACGCGAGCCTGGGACTGATCGAAATGCCGAGTGCGGACAATACTTTTTACAGGATCCGCCTGCGTCAGCCCGGCGAATTGCGCCGCGTGTATGGCGAGACGACGGTGTACATCGATGCACACGACGGCAGCGTGCTGCTCGACCGCGATGCGTTCAAATTGCCGCTCAATGAAAAAATCACCAACGCGTTCTATCCGATCCATACCGGCGAATTCGCCGGGCTGGCCGGGCGCGCGATCGTGTTCTGCAGCGGCCTCTCGCTGCTCACCATGGCCGCGCTCGGCGCGAGCATGTGGTGGACGCGGCGCGCGCGGCAACGACCGAAGAATTCCCTTCGCACTCAGACGGCACCACGATGACCCAGTCCCGTTTCTCGCCTCGCAGCGACAATGATGTCGCCCAGTTGATCGCGCACCATCCGCTCGCGTGGGTCGTCTCGCATAACGGCAACGCGACGCTCCTGCCACTGCGCTTCGAACGCAGCGACAACGGCCGCGTCCAGAGTCTCACCGGACATTTCGCGCGCGCCAATCCGCAAGTCGCGCACTTGCAGGCCGACTCGCGCGCCCGCCTGTTGTTCATGGGCCCGCACGGCTACGTCTCGCCGTCGTGGTTCGCGGATCGCACCCAGGCGCCCACCTGGAACTACGCCTGTGCGAATCTCGATGTGCGCATCGAATTTCTCGACAACGCGCAGGACCTCGATCGCATCGTGCGCGATCTCGTCGATGCGATGGAGGCCGGCCGGCCGCAGCGCTGGAGCGTCGACGACATGCATGCACGCTACGCACAGTTGCTGCAGCGGATCATCCCGTTTCGTGCGCAGGTGCTCGACATCCGGGCGAAGTTCAAGCTCGGCCAGGACGAGCGCGATGATGTCTATCCGGAAATCATCCGGGGCCTCGCGCAGGGCGGCAATGATACGTTGATCGCTTTGATGCAAACCTTCAATCCGCAGCGCACCGACATAGGCGAAAAATCATGAACACCTCGCGCCTGTTCGCACGCAAGTCGGTCGAGGCGCTGCTGCTGGAAACCCGCGACAACGGCATGCGCAAGGTGCTGACGCCGCTGAATCTGGTTCTGCTCGGCGTCGGCTGCATCGTCGGCGCCGGCATCTACGTGATGATCGGTCCGGCTGCGGCAAACTATGCCGGACCCGGCGTGATGTTGTCGTTCCTGCTCGCAGGCACGGCTTGCGCGCTTACCGGCCTGTGTTATGCGGAACTTGCCGCGGCTGTTCCCGCCGCCGGTTCGTCGTACACCTATTGCTACGCGGCGATGGGCGAAGTCTACGCGTGGACGCTGGGCTGGTTGCTCATGCTCGAATACGGGCTGGCCGGTTCCGCGCTCGCGGTCGGTTTTTCCGCATACATGGTGAGTCTGCTCGGCGATTTCGGCATCCATTTGCCGGCGGCGATTTCGGCCTCGCTGCTGCAATCGACGAGCGTCGACGGACACACGTCATTCCGCGTCAGCGGGAACTTGAATCTCATCGCCGCTGCGGCCCTCGCGCTGATCGCGATCGTGCTGGTACTCGGTGTGTCCAAATCCGCATGGGTCAATACGCTGCTCGTTGCGATCAAGGTGGCCGTACTCGCCACCTTCGTCGCGATCGGCGTCGGTGCGGTCGATGCGCACAACTGGACTCCATTCGTTCCGCCGAATGAAGGCGGCTTCACCTACGGCTGGCAGGGTGTGCTGCGCGCTTCGTCGATCCTGTTCTTCGCCTACCTCGGGTTTGAGACCGTGTCCACCGCCGGCGGCGAAACCGCGAATCCGCAGCGCGCGATGCCGATCGGCATTCTCGGCGCACTCGCCGCGAGTACCACGATTTACATCATCGTCGCCGCCGTGCTCACCGGCATCGTGCCGTTCCGCGAACTCGGCGTGCCCGACCCGATCGCCGTCGCCGTCGACCGCATCGGCCATCCGGGCTTTGCCGTGCTGATCAAGATCGGCGCGCTGACCGGACTGTCTTCGGTCCTGCTGGTCAATGGCTACGGCCACTCACGCATCTGCTTCGCAATGGCCAGGGACGGCCTGCTGCCGGGCGTATTCGGTCGCTTGCATGCGCGCTATCGCACGCCGTGGATCGGCTGCATCCTGGTCTGTGTCATCTCGGCCGTGCTCGCCGCGTTGTTTCCGATTTCAATCCTCGGCGATCTGGTCAGCATCGGTACGGGCCTGGCGTTCGTGATCGTGTGCCTGAGCCTGATGTGGCTGCGCACCGCGCGCCCGGACCTGCCGCGTCCATTCCGCGTCCCGTTCGGCGGCTTCCACGTCGGCAAGGTCTGGATCGGCTACATTCCGGTCGCGGCGATCGTGATGTGCATCGCGATGATTCTGCCAGTAGGACTCGACATCATCGCGCAAGCTCGCAGAGGGGACATTCTTCCGGCATCGATCCTCGGCGGCTACGCGATTCTTGGCGCGGCGATCTATGTCCTGTATGGCATGCGCCGCAGCACACCCATCGCAGAAGTCACAGTCTGAGTGCGCGTTCGGCCTCGCCTCGATCCGGAGAGAACTCGCTTCGCGATAACGCTGCTGACGGTCGGCACGGAATGCGCTACCACAAATCCTTCGCCAGGCGCACGCCATCCTCGATGCCGCGGTAGTAGCGCCGCACGAAGTCGAATTCGGAGTAGCCGAGCCGCCGATAGAAAGCCCGCGCCTGCGCGTTCGACGAACGCGCTTCGAGGTAGACGACACCGATTCCGGCGGTGAGTGCGGATGCCTCCAGCCAGGCCATCAATGCGGCACCCACGCCACGTCGCTGGCGCTGCGGCTGCACGGCAAGCAGGTGCAGATGCGCTTCATCGTCGAGGTATTTCATGATGCCGAAACCGACCAGCTCGCCGCGCTCGCAGGCGACCGCGACATTGGCCGCGCGATCGTAGATGCTGCGCACAACCTTGCCCGCATTCCAGCGCCAGCCCAGTCCGTGCTCGACGAAATCGCGCGACATCGCGGCAATGCGGTGGGCGTCCCTGGGCATGGCGAGACGGATTTCGCAATCGACGATCATGCCCTAGCTTAGCTGGTCCCGATCAACCGCCGATACTTCGACATGTGCTTGATCGCTTCTTTCGGCTGCATCGGCGCAAGCTTGGTCGGCATCGAGACCACATCGCCTGCGGGAACGAGCTGCGCGGCCGGAATGCGATGTGCGGGCACGACCTTGAGATCCTCGACTGCAGCGCCGGAAAGCACGGAGCGGTTCTGCGCGGTGACGTCGCTCGTGCTGACGAACCGGTCCTTGTGCTTGATCAGCAGCCAGGTCTTCGCATCCTTGGTGCGCACCAGCGCAAACGAGCCTTTGAGTTTTTCGCCGCGCAGCAGAAAACTGAGTTTGCCCTTGGCGATACCTTCGCGCACCTCGCGCTCGGCGCGTGCGCGATCGCGAAACCAGGTGCCGCCTTCGTCCGGCGAATAGACGCCGCAGTCCCAGACGATCACCTCGCCCGCACCGTACTGCTTCGGCGGAATGACGCCTTCGAACGAGCCGTAGTCGTACGGGTGATCCTCGACATGCACGGCGAGACGCTTTTCGTTACGATCGAGCGATGGACCCTTGGGCACGGCCCAGGACTTGAGCACGCCATCGCATTCGAGGCGAAAGTCGTAATGCAGGCGGCGCGCGGAATGCTGCTGCACGACAAACAGCAGGGGCCCGCGTTGCGCTTCCGCCAAGGTCGGCGCCGGCTCGGGCGTGACATCGAAGGTCCGCTTGGCGGAATATTCGCTGAGCTTGCCGGTGGCCATAGCCGATTCCAAGGAAATCCCAAAAAAGCCGTCATCCGCCAACGCGGGGATCCATCTTGATCTTAGTTGTTTGTCGCCGGAAAAGAAAAATGGATTCCCGATGAAAGCCTCGGGAATGACGTGAGATAGGATTGCATGAGCAAGTCAGCAGGAGCGAACCGATGTCGACCGCAAAACTCTTCGCCGGTGCGAGCGGCTATTCGTTCAAGGAATGGAAAGGGAATTTCTATCCGGACAAAATCAAGCCGGAGGCGATGCTGGCGTGGTACGCCGAACGTCTGCCGACGGTCGAGATCAACAACACGTTCTACCAGATGCCCAAGGTGGCCGTGCTGGAAAACTGGGCCGCTTCGACGCCGCCGGGATTCCGCTTCGCGATCAAGGCCTCGCGCCGGATCACCCACGACGGCCGACTCAAGGCGGACACGACCGCCGATTCGGTCGAATTTCTCTACCGCAACCTTGCGGTACTCGGCGACAAGCGCGGTCCAGTGCTGTTCCAGTTGCCGCCGTTTTTGAAAAAGGATCTGCTGCGCCTCATGGAATTTCTGCAGCTGCTGCCCGAAAGTCATCAAGCCGCGTTCGAATTTCGCAATGAGAGCTGGTTCGCCGACGACGTCTACGCCGCGCTGCGCGAAGCCGGCGCTGCACTGTGCCTGTCCGAACGCGAGGACAACGCGCCGCCACCGTTGATCGAGACTGCATCCTGGGGCTATGTGCGGTTGCGACTCGAAGAATATTCGGACGACGATTTCAAACGCTGGGTCGATCGGCTCAAGGCCACGAACTGGGAATCGATCCACGCGTATTTCCTGCACGAGCCGACGGCGCCGCCGTATGCAATGGCGTTGCAGCGGTTGTGGTCCGTGTAGCGATGCCTTCTTCGAGCGCACAACCAATAACCATCGCGCTCGACGACGCGCAGCGCGTCTCCGGCCTGCTGCAAGTCCCCGCGAACGCG
>JAYTQX010000372.1:0-6193 GCA_043746455.1 Pseudomonadota bacterium | reverse complement strand
GCATGCGCTCGTCCATCAGCGGCGCCAAGCGTCGGTACTTCGATCGGATCTGTTGGATAGCAGCGGCATCGCGCATCGTGCGCAGCAGTTTCTCATGTCGCCCAATAACTTGTATAGGTTATTTGGACGCGAGGCCTTAGTACCGCAAGCCGGTCTTGCGCGGAGAGATTGCGCTGAGGTTGAGGGATCTGATACGGGAGATATGCGCGAGTCACGACGTGCAGATTGTGAAGGGCCATGTGCGACCGGACCACGTACATTTGATGCTGAGCATGCCTCCCCAGGTGTCGCCGAGCCGGATCATGCAGGCGGTTAAGGGTAAAAGTAGCCATCACATCGTGCGCGAGTACCATCGGCTGCAACGGGAGTTTTGGGGGAGGCATTTATGGGCGCGAGGGTATTTCGCCTGTACGACGGGCAACGTAACGGATGCGGTGATAAAGCAATACATTGAATCACAAGGTGAGGCACCGGAAAATGACGACAAGGACTTCAAAGTATCTGAGTAGCCTGCATGGTCCGGCTCGGCCTTCAGTCGGCTTTAGCCGATGACCGAAGCCGCCGCCTTCAGGCGGCCGGTGGTTCACTAATCTGGCTGAACTCATGCAAGTGGTCGCAACGCCACTTGTCGATACGGTTCGACTGGATGATGTGGCCGAGATCCGGGCTCAGGGATGCGATCTGTTGAAACTCGACACGCAAGGCAGCGAGGCTGAGATCCTCACGCACGCTAGCGAGACGCTAAAGCGCTGCCTCATTGTTCAGACGGAGGTCGAATTTGTTCCACTTTATGAGAACCAGCCTCTCTTTGCCGATGTAGACCGGTATCTGCGGCGCCACGGGTTCATGTTCCACCGCTTTTTGGGCATCTCTGGGCGCACATACAAGCCGCTCATGCTAAATGATAACCCTAACGCTGCCTTGAGCCAGATGTTGTGGTCCGACGCGATTTACGTCCCTGATTTAGCTCGCTTGGATCACCTCGAACCTGCTGCGCTCATCAAATTGTCAGCCTTGCTGCATGAGATTTATAAGTCGTACGATCTATGCCATGTCGTGCTGGCGGCGCATGATCGGCGACAGGGCACCTCCTATGCGCAGCGATATTTCGAGCGCCTCGCGGCGCCGTAAGCGATGCTGGGCATGAACCGCCAACCCGCAGATCCTTTCTGCATAGTTTACATTTCAGGGAACGTCGGAAGATGGTCGAAACTACGTTGTTGCCCCTGGTTGACGGTGTGCGGATAGTCGTTCCGAACTCGATTGAACTGATCACTCCTTATGTGTTGCGCGAGCAACAGGATTTCTTCGAGGATGAATTGCGATTCGTCCGGGAGCTGCTTCAGCCAGGCCAAAATGTCATCGACATCGGTGCCAACTACGGCGTTTACACTTTGCCTATGGCCCAAAAGGTCGGGCCTAGCGGCCATGTGTGGGCATTCGAGCCGGCGTCGAGCACTGCGCTATTGCTGGCCCAAGGCATCGCGGCGAATGCCTTTGGGCATGTGACGCTGGAGCAGAAGGCGGTCTCGAGCTCACCGGGTAGCGCGCAGCTCTCACTGCAGCGCGATTCGGAGCTCAATTCGATCATGCACGGTCAACCGTCGGCGGGCGACAGCGAGACCGTAGCCTTGGTGACTCTCGACGAATGCATGGATCGGTATCGGTGGACAGATATCGAACTGGTGAAGATCGACGCCGAAGGCGAGGAAAACAACATCGTGAAGGGCGGCCACCGCTTTTTTGCAAATCTTGCGCCGCTCGTGCAGTACGAGCTAAAAAAAGACGCTACGAATGTCAACATTGGGCTGGTACATGAGTTCTTGGCCCTGGGGTATGACTCCTATCGGCTAGTCCCGGGTCTTAATCTTCTGGTTCCGTTCGACGCGGGGTCTCCACCTGATCCCTACCTTCTCAATTTATTCTGCTGCAAGCCTGCTCGCGCCGACAGACTTGCGGCGCGGGGAGTCCTGTTACGCTCTTCTGATATCTCCGGGACCGGCGCCTTTGCGGGTATGCACGCGGATTCGGGCGGCGCTGGCCACAGGTATCACTGGGCGAATGCACTTGCGCATCTACCCTATGCCGCTCCGCTCTCGTCTGCATGGAGAGCCTCCGAGCAGGCTGGCGTTAGTACGGGCGTAATAGGAGCGTTGTCGTTTTATTCGTGCAGCCGCGACGCCGCACTATCACCTCTGGAGCGTTTTCGCGCCCTCGAAGCCAGCTTTTTCGCTCTCAAAGCGGAGTGCGAGCGCGAGCCGGCGCGGCTAAGACTCGCAAGCCTAGCGCGCGTGGCGCACGATTATGGCGCACGGGCCGTGTCGGTCAACGCCCTTAAGCAATTACTTGAGCACATCCGCCAAGCGGGGGTCGATCCGAACGAGCCGTTTCTCCCTCCGCCGGAACGATTTGATTCGATTCCTGGCGGGGAATCGGTCCCTTGGCTCGTGGCAGCGGTTCTGGAGCAACTTGAAAAGCGCGAATATTATTCGACATTCTATGCGGGTGCGACTGCCCTCGAGCGGCTCGAAGATATCCACGCGCTCGGCTTTGGCAGTCCGGAAATGGAACGGCGCCTGGATCTGGTACGCCTTCGCATTGCCCATGCGCGTCAGCGGGGTCACGCCTAAGCGCCAGGCATAATTACCCTGTTCTAGACGGTGCCGTCCTTAAGAAAAAGGCCGTCCATTTGCAGGAGTCTGCCGGTTTTCTCTTCAAAGAAGCCCGGAATCAATCCATAGAGTTGGAATCCAAGGTTCTCACATAGCTCCAGGATGCGTCGCAAATCTGGTGCCCCCTGGTAGAGTGGAACTACCGATAGTTCCAATTGCATAGCGGACACACTTTTGAGTATCAGATCGGCCCCGGCCAAGACCTCTTCCTCATAGCCCTGGGTATCTACTTTGAGCAAGAGCCTGCCGTCCTTCGGCAAAAGCGGCAGGCCAACATCATCCAGCCGCTCGACGCGGACGCCTTCGTGCGCTACGTAAGCCGAGTCGGGAGCAGCTTGAAGGTGCGTGTTGCTCATGGGAAGCAGGCTGCTGCTGACGGAGTTTCCCGCCACATTGATACTGGTCTCTCCCGTCGTACGGCCGAGCGCACAGCGTGGCGCGACCAACCAGTCGGGGTCCCGGTCCGCCACGGCGACAAGTCGAGCGTGTACGGAAGTCATTGCCTCGAAAGAGACGATGCGTCCTTGGAATCCGCACTTGCGTAGCGACAGTCCATATTGGCCGACATTGGCCCCCACATCGAACACCACTTTCGGATGTGCCACATTCAGAAACTGCCTCAGCAGAACTTCCTCCGAGCTTGGGTAACCCACGCGGCGCACGTCCCAGCCGAGGCGTTGAATCAAGTTCTGCACGAAGCCTCTAAAGTACATGGATATTCCGGCCCTACGGCGAACCGTGGGCTGCGAGGTAGACAAGTCTCTTCAGCTCACGTCGGCCCCGAGTGACGGTATCCAGGACCAGGCCGCAGAATAGATTTAGAAAGGCGAGGATCATCAAGCCCATGGCAAGCACTGCGGTCGGCAGCCGTCCCACCAGCCCGGTAGCCAGAAACTGCACAACGACGGGCACACCGAGAGCCAGCGATATGATCAGCAGGGTGGCAAAAATCGCGGAGAACAGCTGCAAAGGCCGCTCCTCTTTCACCAGATGTACGATCAGCCGGAGTATCCGTAGTCCATCCCCGATGGTGTGCAGCTTACTCGTTGAACCCTCTGGTCTTTCGAAGTAGGGCGCAGACATTTCAGCAATCGGTGCACGCAGCTCCAGCGCATGAACGGTGATTTCAGTTTCGATCTCGAAACCGGTTGAAAGCGCGGGGAACGACTTGACGAACCTGCGCGACATCACTCGATATCCGGACAACATGTCTCCCAGGCGTTTGCCAAACACTCGCGAAACCAGACCGCTCAGAATACGGTTGCCGAACTGGTGGCCCGGCCTGTAGACCCCTTCCACGGCCGCGACACGCGCGCAGTTGACCATGTCGAGGCCGTCACGCACGAGGCGTTCGACAAGTCCGCCGGCGGCCGTGGCGTCATAAGTGCCGTCTCCATCGACCATCACGTAGATATCAGCGTCGACGTCGGCGAACATCCGCCGTACCACATTTCCCTTGCCGAGCAGCGGCTCACAACGCACAACGGCGCCGTTGTCGCGAGCGACCTGGGCGGTATTGTCGGTCGATCCGTTGTCGTAGACGTAAATCAGGGCGATAGGCAGACTGCGCCGGAAATCCTGTACGACCTGGCCAATAGCCGCGGCCTCGTTGTGGCAGGGTATGATCACGGCCACACTCCTTCGCGAGGTCTGCTCTCTACCTTGGGACTCCGTCATGGAATTGTTGAGAGTAGCATTGGTACCATGCGCAGCATGTCTGTCCACAGCGCCGCCTTGTTCAAAACCCGCATTATAGTACCCATACGCAACGGCGGGGGGCGCTGGCGCGAGGCCGCAGCAGCTTTGCGTGACGCAGTTCCGTATCCCGCCATGGTTGCGGTCGTTGATTCAAGCTCGACTGACGGCAGCGACCGGGTTGCTGCGGACCTTGGATTTGAGGTCGATCGCATCGATCCTCTGACGTTCAACCATGGGCGCACACGGCAGGCGGCCTTGGACCGGTTTTGCCAGGGCAGAGACTTTGCGGTGTTTCTAACTCACGACGCCGTCCTCGAAGGACCGAAGTCGTTGACCGAGCTGCTCGATGCCTTCACAAACCCGAATGTCGGGGCTGCTTACGGCAGACAGCTGCCCCACCCCGATGCGGGCCCATTCGGCAGCCATAGCGCGTCGTTCCTGTATCCACCGGTCAGCGAAATACGCACTCTGGCCGATGCTCCGCGACACGGAATCAGGACGGCATATATTTCGAATTCGTTTGCGGCGTACCGGCTGAAGACGCTCGCCGAGTGTGGGGGTTTTCCGAGTTCGCTCATCCTCGGGGAAGATACACACGTGGCTTTGCACATGCTGCTGGCAGGTTGGTCCGTGAGTTATCGCGCGGATGCATTGGTAAGGCACTCGCACGAATACTCGATATTCCAAGAAATGCAACGGTACTTCGATTTCGGCGTGCTGCACGCGCAACTACCGGCGCTGCTGCAGCGACTGGGAGAGCCGGAAGGCGACGGCCTGCGTTTTGTGCGGTCGGAACTGCGGTACATGAGAGCTGCTGCCCCATGGCGTCTGCCTGAGGTGGTGATCCGCAACGCAGGTAAATACTTCGGTTATCGTCTGGGGCGAATATTCAGGAAGCTGCCTAATTCTCTGCGCCGCCGCCTGAGCATGACCAAGGGCTACTGGGATGCAAAGTTGACCCAAGAAGCAGCATGACGGACGAAGTGCGTGCTCGGCCAGTTACGCGCGAACCGGTTGCTGGGACGCGTGCGCTATGGAGCGCGCTGGATGCCGCGGCCACTCCTGGATTTACTCTGATCACTCTCGCGGTGCTCGTTCGGGCCCTGAGCGCGTCGGATTACGGGCTCCTGGTCATGGCGCTTGCCGCGTCGGGCCTCTCGATGGCGATCAATCCTGCCATTGCTGCAACGACCACCAAGTTCGTTTCGGAACTGTCGGGTCAACGAATCTCCGGCAGCGGGACCGTTGCCGGAGTGATAACCCTATCGCTGATAACCGTCGCCGTGATCGATTTGATTATCTTGGTTGGAACGGCCTTGTTTAGCGAGCCGCTTTCTTGGTGGGTGTTCGGAGGCGCCGTCGCGAGCGCCCGGCATCTGGGCCCCGTGCTGCTGCTAGCCATGCTGTCTGTGGCCATACAGCAGATCGATGCCGTGCTGGCTGCAGCCATCAGGGGCCTGGAACGCTTTAGGCGGCAGGCATTGATTGAGCTGTTTTCGCGGGGAATGCTGACTGCCGTGATCGTCTATGTTGCCTGGCACACCCGATCTGTAAATATGGTATTGATCGCGCAATCAGTGGTGTACTTTGCGTCGGTAGTGATGCGCGCTGTTGCGCTGCGCGAGCTGTTGCCCGATAAGCGGCTGTTCGAGGCAACCAGCAGGGCCGGAGCGGGCCGGATAATGCGGTACGGAGGTTGGATGTGGATGGCGGCGCTGGCCGGCGTTGCTTACACAAGCGCCGACCGGATCTTCATCGGCCGAAGCTTTGGTGCGGCCGCAGCGGGTCAATACAACGTTTATTTGCAAATCACCCAGCTCATC
>JAYTQX010000371.1:0-5227 GCA_043746455.1 Pseudomonadota bacterium | reverse complement strand
GCAACGGCGGCGAACGTCGGCTATGCGTACTGGAGCCACGATATCGGCGGCCATGTGCCTGGCACGGTAGCGGCCGAGCTGTACACACGCTGGGTCCAGTTCGGTGCGTTCAGTCCGATCCTGCGCACGCATACGTCGAAGAACCCTGACGCCGAGCGCCGCATCTGGGCGTATCCGGAGCCGTATGCGCAGATCATGCGCGAAAGCTTTCAACTTCGTTACGCACTGCAGCCCTATATCTATTCCGAGGCACGCAAGACCTACGATTCCGGCGTCGCCTTCATGCGGCCGCTCTACTACGACTACCCCGAGGCGGATGCGGCCTATGCCAACCGCGCCGAGTATACTTTTGGCGACGCCATGATCGTCGCGCCGATCGCCAGTCCGGTCGATGCCGTAACGCAACTGGCCCAGCAGGATGTCTGGATTCCTCCCGGCGAGTGGATCGAATGGCCGACTGGAAAACATTTCGCTGGGCCAGCCTCGGTGCGACGAATGTTTTCGATCAGCCAGACGCCGATCTACCTGCGCGCGGGCGCAATTGTGCCGATGCAACCGCCAATGCAATACAGCGGGCAAAAGCCGGTCGATCCCTTGATTCTGACAATCTGGCCGCTGGGCGACGCGCAGGAATCGACTTACCAGCTATACGAAGACAGCAGTCAAGGCGAAGACTACAAGCGTGGCGCATTTGCCGTGACGCCGATCAAGGCGATGCAGCATGACCAGTCGCTCGCCATCCAGATCGATGCGGCGATCGGTACCTATCCCGGTATGCCAGCGCATCGCGGTTATGAGATACGTCTGCCTGCGGACTGGCCGCCGCAATCGGTCAAAGTCGACGGCCGCGACCTTGCGTATCAGGATTCTTCCGCCGACGCGCCTGGCTGGCACTACGACGGAAATACGCTGGCGACAATCATTCGAGTGCCGGAGCAACGGGTCTCGCAGAGCATACGCATAACCGTCGATCGAGCGGCGGATGTGCTGGCCGTGCGTTCCGAGCTGGACGGATTTGCGGGCAGCTTGAGCCGGTTGCGCGCTGCCTACGATACGCTCAACCGCCAATGGCCTTTGGCTTGGTCGCCGGATAATTTGATCGATGCGATGCAAACCGGTGATCGCATCGGCTATCGCCCCTTTACGGCACGCGATGAGATAGCCAGATTCGCAGCCAAATATCAGGCTGCATTGAGCGCCGTCTTGAAGATGCGCGAAAATGCCGGCGATACAAAGGACGCTGAGCTGATGCGCAAATTGCCTTCTGAAATACCGCCGGAAGTGCGTATGCAGCGCGTGGAGCGTTATCGCACGGCATTGGTGCGCGCCGTCGCCGAGCTCGAAGACTGGGGCTCGCGCTGACCTTGCAGGTTCAGGCGACTCGCGCGCAATATTGAGGAGAACGGCAGCCTACAGCAAGATTCGCCGATGGACATATTCGGTTGAGAGGAAAACGACGGATGGCGGGAAATTTCAATTTCACCTTCAAGGGACCGGGCGATGCGAGCGTGGGGTCGTTTTCGGTGACGCCGGCGGCAGCGCTGCCCGCGCTGAAGTCCTTCGACCTATTTCCGACTCGTATCTGGCAAACCCACCTGCCGGCGCTGGTCCCGTATCTGGAGCAGTGGGTCGCAGCGGTGCTGGCCCTGCGCGCGGCCAGCCCGAAACCGGCGGGCCGAACCAATCGCCAGGGCTGGAACAGCGAAGACATGGCGGTACTTGAGCAACCCGTCTTCGCCCCGTTGCAGCAAGCCGTGCGCGCGGCGTGTGTCGGTGCCCTGCGCGAAATGGGCGTGGGCGATATCGCGTTTCATCTGCAATCGTGGATCAATCTGCATGACCGCGGCGGTTTCAACTTCCTGCATGTGCATGAAGGGTCTCTGCTGTCGGGCAGTTTTTATCTGAAAGTGCCTCCGGGCTCGGGCAAGTTCGTCTTCCGCGACCCGCGCCCGGGTGTGATTCACGGCTATGTCAAAGGCGCGGTGCCCAATGGCTACAGCGATATCCAGCTCGCTCCCGATGCCGGCCTGCTGGTGCTGTTCCCGTGCTGGATGGAACACTACGTGGAACCGCACAACAGCGACGAGCCGCGCATCACGATCGCTTTCAATGCGCTGGAAGACATTGCGCGATGACGCGCAGGCCGGCTCGTCTAGCGATCTGGCACCACATCGAACGCGACGGTAAGACGCGCCTGCTCGCCTGAAAAAGGCACCGTGCCGTGCCAGAAATAGGAGGGAAACAAGACCAGCATGCCGACTGTGGGGCGTACGGCATGTTCCGCGTGGAGTGCCGGAGTCGTCGCGATGCTTGGTTCGCCGAAAGTGAGAATGCCATCCTGACTTTGCGTATCGGCCATGCTGTCGGGTAGATCGATATAGCAAGCCGAAGAAATCCAGCCGCGCGGATGCACATGGCTGTGGTGATACCCCGACGTGCGCAGCCGGACCGACCAGCTGCCGTTGAAACGCCAGCTCCCGTTGTTGCGGCGACGCAGTGGGTCGGAGCCGCAGCCGATATGCGCGATGTACTCGCGGATCGGCGCAGCGAAGGTTTTGAACAGCGCTTGAATCACCGGGTCCAAATTGCGCGTCAGATCTTCCGTCGTCTCGGTACCGTGGCGCAGCGACTGGAACAGCAGCGGATGACCATGCGGGTTGTGCAGGCGATCGAGACTGCATTTCAAGTCGGCGAAAAAACTGGCCAGATCGGGCCAGGGCGGCGGCGCTTCGAGCTGCTGCGGCAAAACCAGCTGCGCGTAGTCGCAATACTGTGCGTAGCGTTCATCGCCGAGCAGACGCCAGGCAGTCGTTTGCAGCGCAATCAGGTATTGATCGTCGGGCGTGCTGGCCAACAGCGCGTCGCAGTGGGGTAGTGCGCCGCGTGCATCGCCGATGCCGAGCTGAGCGGCAACCATCAGTTTGCGTGCCGAAGTGTCAGCCGGTATTGCGCGCAGCGCGCGCTCGGCCAGGGTCAATGCGGTTGCTGGATCGAATTCCAGCGCCGCAAGGCCCGCGCGCACCAGCAACGCGGGTGCGGCCTGCGCGCGCGCGGCTTGCGCAGCCAGGCAGGCATAGGCGGCGCGCGCGTCACCGGCTCCCTGCAAGACGGCGGCTTTGGCTGCCCAGAGCGCATCGTCGTTGGCGAATGTCTGCAGGGCCCGATCCAGCGTCGCGGTAGCCTGCGCGCTGTCGCCGGTGCGCATCCAGATCAAACGCGCGAGATTGCTTTGGGCGTCGACTAGACGCGGCTCCAATCGCAGGCAATCGCGGAGGGCGGCTTCCGCGCGCTCGAAGTCGCCGAGCGCAATCAGACTGCGCGCATGGGTGTTGTACAGCGCTGCGGTTTTGTGTCCGCGCGCGAGCACGCCGCGGGCGACACGCTCGGCCTCCGCAGGCTCGGCCACGACATCGAGCGCAATCGCCAACGCATGCGCTGCGGCAAGGTTGTCGGGCGCTGCGGTGACAATGCGCCGGTAGTCGGCGACAGCTTCCTGCTGACGCCCAAGCGCGGCCAGCGCGGCGATATGTTGTGCAGCCAGCTCCGCGTCGGCGTTGCCGTCGACGCAGAGCGGCGCAGCGACGGCGAGCGCCTGCGCAGGACGCTGCAGATCGTTGTAATAGCGAGCGAGCACCAGTGCGGCGCGCGGATACGGCGGCGAGCCTGCGAGCGCGCGCTGCAGCAGCGCTTCGGCTTCGCTGGCGCGGCCGCTATTGAGCAGCAGCTCGCCGAGGGTTGCCAGCGTCGGCGTCCAGTCTGGATCGCGTGCGAGCGCCTCGCGCAGCAGCTTCTCCGCGCCGACCGCATCGCCGAGCGCCTGCTTGGCGCCGGCGAGCAGGCGCTGCGCTTCGACGAAGTCGGGATTGTCGACGACGATGGTTGCGAGCTGGTCATGAGCGATGCGGAAATTGCCGGATTGCAGCAGCGCGCTGACGCGCCTCATTGCGTCGATCAATGTTTGAGAGATCATGGCCATTTGGTATTTTAGCCGTCATTCCTGCGCGCTCAGCGGGAATCCAATGACTTTGTTTTTACCTTCCGACGCTGGATTCCCGACAACAGCGAGTGGGAACGACGATTGGTACCTGACCCTCGGTCCGACCACGCTTCAGATCGCCTTCCGCGTCAACCTCACCTTGCCGCTGGCGTCACGGGCGATGGTGATGTCGTAACGCTTGCCGCGGAACGCGATGTTTTGCAGCGTCAGCGATTTCCATTCTGGCGGCAGCACCGGCGCATAGGCCTCGACCAGGCCCTGTTCCTCGAGGCGCAGGCCGCTGAGGCCGAAGATCAGGCTCTGCAGGAATCCGCCCGACCCGGTCAGGAAATAGCCGGTGTTGTTGTCCGCGGTTTCCGGGCGCACATTGAACGGCGTCTTGAACATGTCGTCGGCCGCGTTGCGCAGCACCCAGCGCGTTGTCTCCGCGACATCACCGAGCGCGGCCGCGGCGATGCCGATCGGCGCCGCACCCATCGTGCTTGGTATGCGTTCCGAGGCTTCGCGCGGATCGACGGCGAACGCAAAGTCGTTGCGCCGCACCTGCGCGCTCATCGATGCGTCGAGCGACGGAAACGCGAGGAAGGTGAGGTCGCTGCCGCCCTCATCGTGTTTCACCGACTCGTCCATATCTAGGTGGCGGTTTGCCGTCGTGGAAAACGGCACGTACAGCTTCGCGGCGATGTCGGCCCAGCGCGGATCGGCTCTTGCGCCGACGAGCAGCGCCGCTGCGGCGGCGATGTTCAACGCCTTGGCTGCCTCAAGATTGGTGAACGTGTCGTTCGGCACGTCGTAAAAATTTTCCTCGACCGAGGTCACGTGCTCGATGTCGTAGCGCCGCATTTTTTCGTTGTACGTCGCACGGCTGGTCCAGAACTCGGCGACGTTGCGGATCACCGGCCAGCCGTCGGCGCGCAGCCATTTCAGGTCGTGCGTCGCAAGCCAGTACTGCCATTGCGCGATCGCCACGTCGGCGTTGACGTGGATCTCGCTGCGGCTGAGGATCCATGCGGCATGCAGGATCTGCTCGGTGCCGTTCTCCGGATCGGCTTCCCACGGATACTTCGCGCCTTGAAAGCCGGCGTCGTACGCGCGCTGCTGCGCTGCAGGCAAGGTGCGGCTGCGGAACATGACCAGCGACTTCGCGTACTGCGGATGCTGCAGCAATAGCGCCGGAAACATCCACGAATCGCTGTCCCAGAAGACGTGACCGACGTAGCCCGGTGTCAT
>JAYTQX010000370.1:0-2344 GCA_043746455.1 Pseudomonadota bacterium | reverse complement strand
CGACCTTGCGCGACGTCTCGACGTGACCGGTCGGCGCATCGTGGTACTCGCCGGGCCAGGCGACCGGCGCGACGAGGATCTGCTTGAGATCGCAGGCGTGGTGGCCGGCAAGTTCGATCACTACATCTGCCGTCGCGACGACGCGCTGCGCGGTCGTGATGGCGACGAAGTGCCGCGCATCATCGCCAAGGCGCTGATCGCCAAAGGTGTCGCGGAGAAAGCGATCTCGATCATTCCGGACGAACAGGACGCGATCGATGCCGCACTGCATATGGGAAAACAAGGCGATCTGGTCCTGGTGTTCGCCGATGCACTCACGCGCTCGTGGAAACAGATCATCAAGTTCCGCCCCGAAGGCGCACCGACCCCGGTCGCGCCGCACGCGCCCGAACCTGCTGCGGTGGAGACCGCCATCGAAGAGCGCGCCGTCGCCGAGATGGACGGACTGATCCGCGACGAACGCGGTATACGGTTCGCGCGCGAAACCGAAGACTGACATGCTCTTTCCGATTGAAGACTCGCGCCGCTTGACCGGCGCCAATCTCTATTTCACCGAAACCGGCGCGCTACTCGAAATCGCAGCGGGCGTGCACATCCACGATCGCGTGATTGCGCACTGGCGCGAACGCATCGAATTCGCGCGCAACGCGCTGGGCTGGCCTTCCGCACCGATCGTCACGCGGATCAATGCAAGCGGTGGCGGCGAACTGGCTTTCGTTGCGCCGATCGATCAATTGTTCGTCGCAACTGAAATCAACGAATGGGCGTTCCTTTCTGCCCTGTATTCCTTCTCCCCCTGGGAGAAGGTGCCCCATCCCGCTTACGGGATGGGGCGGATGAGGGAAAAACCTGTCACTCCAAAGGTCCCGTTCGACGAAGCAACCCTAACCTTCGCGCGGAACCTGCGCAGAACTTCAACGAATGCGAAGCAATTGATCTGGATGTTCCTGCGCGATCGCCGCCTACACGGCCAGAAATTTCGTCGCCAGTACGCGGTGCATCCATATATTCTCGATTTCTATTGCCATGATTTGAAACTCGCCATCGAACTCGATGGCGGACAGCACAATCAGGAGGCGGACCGTGTGCGTGATGCCGACCGGGATGCGTATCTGACGGCGAAAGGGATCCGGGTGCTGCGCTACTGGAATACAGAGGTGCTACGAGATAGCGAGGCGGTCTTAGCGGATATCTGGACTGCAATCGACAACGCGCTCATAAACCGCAACGGCGCGGAAAATTGGGGCGCCCTTCCCTCATCCGCCCCAGCCCCAGTCGGGGCTGGGGCACCTTCTCCCAGGAGAAGGCAAGAGATATTTTTTTCCCCGGCATTTCCCCCAATTTGGGACGATGATCTTGCCCTGCGCACGTTGCGGCTCGCATCCGCTGCAGAGCGCCGCCCGGATCTGACTGCCCTGCTCGATGAGGCGCGACAGCGCGTCCTGCCGGTGCTGCTCGACGACGCCAAGTTGAGCCTCGGCGCAGGTGCGGGTTCGCGCACTTGGTCGCTCGATTCGCTGCCGGCGGTCGATCGGGTGAACTGGCCGGCGTTGCACGCGATTCCGGTTGCGTTGGTCACCGGATCCAACGGCAAGACCACGACCACGCGCCTCGTTGCCGCGATGAGCGAGCTGCACGGTCTGCGCACCGCGTTCTGCTGTACCGATGGCGTCTTCGTCAATGGACACGCCGTCGCCAGCGGCGACTACTCCGGACCTGCCGGCGCGCGCACGGTGCTGCGCGATCGGCGCGTGGAAGCTGCGGTGCTCGAAACCGCGCGCGGCGGCATCCTGCGTCGCGGGCTTGCGGTCGAACGCGCGCAGGCTGCCATCGTCACCAATATCAGCGCCGACCACTTCGGCGAATATGGCATCCACGATCTCGACGGACTCGCCGACACCAAACTCGTGGTAGCGCGCGTGCTCACCGACGACGGAACCCTGGTGCTCAATGTGGACGACGAGTCGCTGGTGCGTCGCGCGGCCACGCTTGTGTGCCGCCTGGGCTGGTTTGCGCTCGACGCCGATCATCCACTACTGGTCGCGCATCGCGCGCGTGCGGGCGCTACCTGCGGCGTGCGCGATGGCGAACTGATTTTGCATCGCGACGGTGTGGATCATGCGCTCGGCAAAATCGCCGCGATGCCGCTAACCCTAGGCGGCGCGGCGACTTACAACATCGCCAATATCGCCGGCGCGGCGCTGCTCGCCTGCGCGCTTGGCATTGCGGTCGAAACGATTGCGCAAGTACTCGCGCGTTTCGGCGGCGACAATGCCGACAATCCCGGCCGCCTGATGCGTTGGTCGTTCGGTAGCGCAACCGTGCTGCTCGACTACGCGCATAA
>JAYTQX010000369.1:0-4608 GCA_043746455.1 Pseudomonadota bacterium | reverse complement strand
GGCTCATCGTTGTAAACGTTCGGGTAATCGGCTCGCGCTGTCAATGCGCTGCCGCGCCGCGGCGGGTTGAGTGCGAAGATCACAACCTCGTCGCGCTGGTATACTTTCGCGCCGCAACGTGCCAATGGGAATCCAGATGAAAGCAGAGAAAGACAAGGTTGTTGCGTTCCATTACCACCTCGCCGATGACGCTGGTGCGGCGCTGGATTCCTCGCGCGCCAGCGAACCGCTGACGATTCTGTTCGGTCAGGGCGCGATTATTCCGGGCCTCGAGCAGGCAATGAGCGGCCACGAGGCGGGCGACCGTTTCAATGTCAGCGTGCCGCCCGCGCAGGGCTATGGCGAACGCCGCGAAAATCTGACCCAGCGCGTCCCGAAAAAATATTTCCGCGACGCCGAGCGTCTGCAGCCGGGCATGACCACCGTGGTGAGCACCCAGGAGGGCCAGCGTCCGGTGCAGGTGCTGAAGGTCGGTTCGAGCGTGGTCGATGTCGATCTCAACCATCCGATGGCCGGCAAGACCTTGCACTTCGATATCGAAATCGTCGATGTGCGCGAGGCGACGTCCGAAGAACTGGCGCACGGGCATGTGCACGGGCCTGAAGGACATCATCATCACTGAATTTTTGCTCGTCATTCCGGTAGCGATTGCCGGGATGACGCCCTTGGGAATCGCTTGGCAGCAGGGGAAATCATGTTGCGCTTGACCGCTTCGCTACTAGTTGCCGCTGTTCTGCTCACCGCATGCCAGCCACAGGCCAAGCTCGCGGCAGCCGATTTCGACTTGATCATCCGCCACGGCAGTGTCTATGACGGCAGCGGTGCCGCAGCGCTGCAAACGGATATCGGTGTGCGTGGCGAACATATCGCTGCGATGGGCGATCTGTCCAAGGCGCACGCCACACGCGAAGTCGAGGCCAAGGGCCTTGCGGTCGCGCCGGGCTTTATCAACATGTTGTCGTGGGCACCGGACTCGCTGTTCGTTGACGGCCGCTCAATGTCGGATATCAAGCAGGGCGTCACTCTCGAAGTCTTCGGCGAAGGCGAATCGCTCGGGCCGCTGACGCCGCAAATGCGTGAAACGGCACTCAAGAATCAGGGCGATCTGAAGTATCCCATCGACTGGCTCGGCTTCGGCGAAGGGCTCGACACCTTGGTCAAACACGGCATTTCGCCGAATATCGCCTCATTCGTCGGCGCTACTACATTGCGTATCCATGAAATCGGTTACGCCGATCGCGCGCCGACAGCGGATGAACTCGCGCGCATGCAGGAACTGACGCGTCAGGCGATGCGCGAAGGCGCGGTCGGCGTTGGTTCGGCGCTGATTTATGCGCCGGCGTTCTACGCGAAAACTGATGAACTCATCGCCATCGCCAAGGCCGCGGGCGAATCCGGCGGCGGCTATATCTCGCATGTTCGCAGCGAGGGTAATCGCCTGTTGCAAAGCGTCGACGAACTGATCCGCATCGCGAGCGAGGCGCATGTGCATGGCGAGTTCTACCACTTCAAGGCGGCCGGCGAGCAGAACTGGTCCAAGCAAGCGCAGGCGATCGCGATGATCGAGCATGCGCGCGGTCATGGCCTGGACATTTCTGCAAATATGTACACGTATACCGCCGGCGCCACCGGCCTCGATGCGGCGATGCCGCCGTGGGTGCAGGAAGGCGGACTCGACGTATGGATCGAACGCCTGCGCGATCCGAAAATCAGGGCGCGCGTGATCCGCGAGATGCAGACGCCAACCGATGCTTGGGAAAACCTGTTGCTCGCTGCCGGCAAACCGGAGAACGTGCTGTTGGTCGCGTTCAAGAATCCTGCATTGAAGCCGTTGACTGGCAAGACGCTGGCCGAAGTCGCGCATCTACGCGGCAAATCACAGGCGGAAACCGCAGTCGATCTGGTCGTCGAGGATCACAGCCGCGTCGGCACCGTATACTTTTTGATGTCCGAGGAAAACGTCAGGCAGGCGATGGCGTTGCCGTGGATGGCGTTCGATTCGGACGAAGGCTCGCTCGCGCCGGAAGGCGTGTTCCTGCTGTCGCAGCCGCATCCGCGCGCCTACGGCAATTTCGCGCGCCTGCTCGGCAACTACGTACGCGACGAGCATGTGACCACGCTCGAAGACGCGATTCGCCGCCTCACCTCGCTGCCCGCGCACAATCTGAAATTGCGCGAGCGCGGCGAACTGAAAACCGGCTATTTCGCCGATATCGTGATCTTCGACCCGGCGACGATCGCCGACCATGCGACCTACGCCAAACCGCAGCAATACGCGACCGGCGTGCGCGACGTATTCGTCAACGGCACGCAGGTACTCAAGGACGGCGAGCATACCGGCGCGAAACCCGGCCAGTTCGTGCACGGGCCGGGCTATGCGGCGAACGGCAGATAGATGGCAGCTTCGCGCAAATGCGATGTGTTGATTCTCGGCGGCGGCGTGATCGGCCTGGCCTGCGCGCACTATCTGCTCAAGGCCGGCCGCAACGTCACCATCATCGAACAGAACACGCTGGCCAGCGGATCCTCGCACGGCAATTGCGGCACGGTCACACCGAGCCATGCGCCGCCGCTCGCGCAGCCGGGCATGATCGGCAAGGCGCTGAAATGGATGCTGACGCCAGATGCGCCGTTTCGCGTCGCGCCGCGGCTGGATTTGCAGCTGTTCGAATGGATGCTGCGGTTCGCGCAACATTGCAACTGGCGCGACTACCAGCGCATTGCCGCGGCCAAGGCACCGTTGCTTTTGCGTTCGCGCCAGCTGATCGGTGAGCTGGTGCAGGCGGAAAATCTCGATTGCGAGTTCGCGCAAAGCGGCACGCTGTATGTGCATCGCGACACGGCGGCATTCGACCAGGCGAGCGGTATGCCGAAGATGCTGGCCGAACTCGGCATTGTGATGCAGGCGATCGACGCCGCGCGCTGCCGCGAGATGGAGCCTGCGCTCAACGACAGCATCGTCGGTGGCTATTTCAATCCGGGCGACGCGCGCTTGCGCCCCGATCGCTACGCGGCCGGGCTTGCCCGTGTGGTCAAGGCAAAAGGTGGAGAAATAGTCGAATCCACCACAATCACCGGTTTCCGCATCGAGCACGACCGCATTGCCGCGGTACTGACCGACCAAGACGAATTCAATGCGCAGGATATCGTGTTCGCGCTCGGCGCCTGGTCGCCGCAACTCGGACGCAAGCTCGGCGTGCGCATTCCGATCCAGCCGGGCAAGGGCTATTCGATTACCTACACACGCCCGCAGCGTGCGCCGCGCATTCCGCTGACCCTGAGGGAGCGCAGCGTGTGTGTAACCGCGTGGGATTCGGGCTATCGTCTCGGCAGCACAATGGAATTCGCCGGCTACGACACTTCGCTCAATCGCGCACGCCTCGATGCCTTGAAACGAGGCGCCGCGGAATATCTGATCGAGGCCGAGGGCCCGCAGGTTGTCGAGGAGTGGTACGGCTGGCGGCCGATGACCTACGACGATCTGCCGATCCTCGGTCGTGCCGCAAAGCCGAAAAACCTGATGCTCGCGACCGGACACGGCATGCTCGGCGTTACCCTGTCGGCAGTGACGGGCGAGATGATCGCCCAGCTATTGAGCGGCCGCGAAAGCGTGCTCGATCCGGCGCCGTTCAGTCCGGCACGATTCGGCATCTGAGGCAGGCGCACAGAATGGATATTTATACTTTGCATCGCGGCACCGCGCCGCTGTTCGTTTCGCTGCCGCACGATGGCGCGGCGCTGCCGGACGATATCTCCCCGCGCCTGACCCCCGCCGCGCGCCGCGTGCCGGATACGGATTGGCATGTTTCCCGTCTGTACGCGTTCGCGCGCGAGCTGGGCGCGTCGATGATCGTACCGAAATACTCTCGCTATGTGGTCGATCTGAACCGGTCGCCCGACGATGTGTCGCTTTACCCGGGGCAGAATACGACGGGCTTGTGCCCGCGCCTGGCTTTTACCGGCGAGCCGATCTATCTGCACGGTGAAGAGCCGACGACGGAGGAAATCGCTCAGCGGGTCGAGCAGTATTGGCGGCCGTATCACACCGCGCTAACCGGGGAAATCGAGCGAATCAAGCAGCTGCACGGCCGTGTCGTATTGTGGGAAGGGCATTCGATCCGCAGCGAAGTATCGTTCCTGTTCGACGGGCGTCTGCCTGATTTCAATCTCGGCACCGCGACTGGTGCGAGTTGTTCGCTGCCATTGCAGCAGCGGCTCGAATCGGTGCTGGAATCGCAGAAGCAATATACGTTTGTCGTGAACGGGCGTTTCAAAGGCGGTTATATCACGCGCCATTACGGCTGCCCTGCGCTAGGCGTCGAGGCCGTGCAGCTTGAACTTGCGCAACTCAATTACATGGACGAAGACACGTTTGCGTATTCGGCCGAACGCGCAGCGCAGATGCAGGCGTTGATCCGCACGTTACTTGAACAAACGCTCGGCGTTTGAACCGCGCCCGCATGAGACGGGCGGACGATACGATTCCTGGTTGAGCGTTATACCTCCAGCGACGCCAGGTCGCCCTTGGTTTCCAGCCACTCCTTGCGATCGGCCGCGCGCTTTTTCGACAACAGCATGTCCATCAGCTTGCTGGTGCCGTCGTCGCCG
>JAYTQX010000368.1:0-5589 GCA_043746455.1 Pseudomonadota bacterium | reverse complement strand
GGCGCAGGACGCCGCCGATCCACTGGCCGCGTTGCGCAGCGAATTCCTGATACCACCGCACGCAGCGAGCGAACAAGTATACTTCTGCGGCAATTCGCTGGGCCTGCAGCCGCGCGCGACGCGTGCGGCGCTGAATGCCGAACTTGACTGCTGGGGCAACCTCGCGGTCGAAGCCCATTTCCGCGGCAAATTGCCGTGGATGGACTACCACGAGTTCGTGCGCGAGCATCTGGCCGAGCTTGTCGGCGCGCAACCCGCCGAAGTCGTCGCGATGAATTCGCTGAGTGCTAACCTGCACCTGTTGATGGTGAGTTTCTATCGGCCGACGCGCGAAAGGCCGGCGATCCTGATCGAGAAAGGCGCATTTCCTTCGGATCGCTATGCAGTCGAATCGCAGATCCGTTTCCACGGCTTCGACCCGACGACCGATCTGATAGAACTCGATGGGGACGAGGTGAATGGTGCGATTTCCGACCCTGCAATTGCGCGCGCGTTCGACGAACACGGCGCGCGCATTGCGCTCGCCCTGCTGCCCGGCGTGCAGTACCGCAGCGGTCAGGTATTCGATCTGCGCGCGATGACACGGCTCGCGCAGCGCAAGGGCTGCGTCGTCGGTTTCGATCTCGCGCATGCGGTCGGCAATGTGCCGGTGAATCTGCACGACGCCGGCTGCGACTTCGCGGTCTGGTGCAGCTACAAATATCTGAACTCGGGACCGGGCGCGGTCGCCGGCGCATTCGTGCATGCGCGTCACGCGCACGCAACCTTGCCGCGCTTCGCCGGCTGGTGGGGACACGACAAATCGACGCGCTTCAAGATGGGCCCGGATTTCGTGCCCACGCCCGGCGCAGACGGCTGGCAGCTGTCCAACCCGCCGATCCTCGCGCTTGCGCCGCTGCGCGTATCGCTGGAAATTTTCCATCGTGCCGGACTCGCGCGCCTGCGCGAGAAATCGATCGCGCTGACCGGCTATCTGGCGTGGCTGGTCGAAACCAGGCTCGGCGACATTGTGGAAATTGCAACGCCGCGCGAACCCGAGCGTCGCGGTTGCCAGTTGTCGCTGCGCGTCAAAGGCGAACGCGGCGCGGGATGCGCGCTGTTTGATTATCTGGGTGCGAACGGCATCATCGGCGACTGGCGCGAACCCGACGTGATCCGCGTCGCGCCGACGCCGCTGTACAACCGCTATGCCGATTGCCTGCGCTTTGTCGACGCGGTGGTCGAGTGGTCGAAGAAGACTTAGCGCGCGGCTTCAGTTTCCCCATTCCGGATAGGCTGCAAGTGCGTCGACGAAATTGTGGATCACGTCGGTATGCGCGTCTTCCTGCCAGCCGCCGAGAGTTTCGCTTTTAAACAGATCGTGTGGACGACCTTGTTCGTCGATGGAATATTCCGTGAAGTTCAGTGCTTGGCGGGCTTCCCGCGCAAGTGAAGCGGATTGCATCGCCTTGGCATACACGGCGAGCACGGCACCATAGGTTGCATTGATCCCGCCCCACGCGTCGTGGTCTTCGTCCTGCTCGTGGCAGACGGTTACGCCGAATTCCTGATGCGTGAAATTCCTGCGCACGAAGTCGATGAGACTGGTCGAGTCCTCGCGCCAATCCGGATCGAGCGCAGCGCGCTTTTCGAGCAGGTAACGCGCCAGATTCAGCGGCGCCCAGGCGTTGCGATTGGCAGGATTGTCGTGGTCCTCAAAAAATTGTGCGAACAGCGCGCCGTCCATTTTTGCGCTGGGAATTTGCCGGGTCTTGATCCATTGCCACAGCGCCGCGCGCGGCGCCGCAAATTCCACGTAGCCATGCGCCAGGAGCACGTCGTAGAGACGCAAGATATAAGTCATATCGCTCGATACGTCGCCGCGCGCATCGCCCCTGCGGTGGTCGATGCGGAAAGGCCACGGCGAATGCGTGGCATCGCCGACGCGCTGATTCGCCGCCAACACGCGAGCGTTGTGCAGCGCCTGCGCAAGGTATCGGCGATCCGCCGTGGCGTCGTAAAGCAGGACCAGCGCGTAGCCGGCGATGCCACCCTTGTCCGGTTCGATTTCGTAGGGACGATCGCTTTGCGTGCCGCTGTCCGCTGGCTGCGGGAAATTTCCGCGCCGTCCTGTGGAGCGCGTGAAGCCGGGGTATTTTTCGAAAGGATTTCTTCCAGAGCGAGGCGTGAGATCTTGCTCAATCAGGTAATCGCCCATCGAACGCGCGATCGCCAGAGTTCTGGGATTGCGCTTGCCGCGCAGCGCGTAAAATTTCAGATACGAAATGATGCCCATGCCGTCCTGCGTGGCCGGAATCGTATCGCTGCGATCCACCAGCGGCTTCCAATCGCCGTCGAGAAACGTGGTGGTAACGAAAATAGGATAGCCGTGCTCTGTGGGCGCACCTTCATAAAAACGCATTTCGCGATCCAGCGCGACATTCCAGGAAATCCAGGGAAGCAGGCGGCCACTGGAATCGAATTTCGCGTCGTGCCCGGCAATGACGACCGGGTTGGTCGATTGGCCGTGCCCCACCGGGGCAGATATTGCGAGGGCGGCAATAATGAAACCAAGTGCATTTCGAAAGAGCTTCATCAGCTGCCGGATCGATCAATCGTCGTCGTCGAAACGTTGCGAGCCGAACGGTTTTTTCGCTTTCGCCGGCAGCGGCGCATTGGTTGCCACGACCTGCCACACCGAGAGTGCATCACGCGTCGCGGCGACGTCGTGCACGCGAACGATCAGCGCACCTTTCTGCACCGCGATCAAGGTGGCGGCCGCGGAGCCGACAGCGCGCTGGTCGACCTCGCGACCGGTCAACGTGCCGATCATCGCCTTGCGCGACAGGCCGACAAGCACAGGCACGCCGAGCCCGGCGATCTGATCGAGACCGCGCAACAGCGCAAGATTGTGTTCGAGGGTCTTGCCGAAACCGAAACCCGGATCGACCACGATGCGCTTCCTGTCGATCCCGGAAAGCTCGCAGGAAAAAATCCGGTCAGCGAGAAATCGCTTTACTTCCTCGACTACTTCATCGTAGTGCGGCGCCTCCTGCATCGAGCGCGGCTCGCCTTGCATATGCATCAGGCACACAGGCACCTTCAATTCCGCTGCGGCGTCGAGTGCGCCGTCCTGGCGCAATGCATACACATCGTTGATCATGCCGGCTCCCGCGGCGACCGCAGCGCGCATCACTTCTGGCTTGCTCGTATCGATCGCGATCGGCACCGTCGTCTGTTTCGCCAGCGCCTCGATCACCGGTACGATGCGCGCGATTTCGTCCTGCGCAGACACCGGCTCGGCACCAGGCCGCGTCGACTCGCCGCCGATATCGAGCAGGTCCGCGCCGTCCTCGACAAGTTGCAAGCCCTGTTCGATCGCACGCTGCGCGTCGAGAAATTTTCCGCCGTCGGAAAACGAGTCTGGCGTGACGTTGACGATGCCCGCGATGCGCGCGCGATCGAGCGCCAGAATTCTTCCGCCGCAGTCGAGGGTACGGGTCAGGTCGAACATCTAGTCATACCCCGTTGTCGGAATTGTTTGCGGTTGCGCCGACGACGCAGCCGCGCCGCTGCCACATAGAACGTGCCGGCGCGCAGCACGTTGCGACGGCCCAATTCGGCAAGGAACGAACCCGTGCGCATGAATCCTCTCTCACCGCCGACTGCGACGCAGTTTGCGAAAGCGCGGCGGATAGTGCAAGCGCGAGATCGGCGGCCACACAAACGCGAAGGCCGCCCGTGGGCGGCCTTCGACTTCAGCGGATGTGTCCGTGCTAGATGTCAGTGCTGCGTCGCGGTTCCACCGATCGGTGTCGCCGGTTTGCCTGCACTCAGGGTGCCGCTGAGACCGCCGTCGGTCGGTTTCTGCCAATCCTTGGGTGGGCCCGGCGTGCGCCCCTCCATGATCGCGCCGATCTGCTCGCTGTCGATGGTTTCGTATTGCAGCAGGGTTTGCGCCATCGTGTGCAGCTTGTCGATGTTCGCGGTCAGCAGTTCGCGTGCGCGCTGGTAGGCGGTGTCGATCACGCTGCGCACAACCTCGTCGATCTTGCGCGCGGTCTCCTCGGACACGTGCTTGTGCTGGGTGACCGAGCGGCCGAGGAAGACTTCGTCCTCGTCTTCGGCGTATGTCATCGGTCCGAGTTCCGGCGACAAGCCGTACTTGGTCGCCATGTCGCGCGCGAGTGCCGTGGCGCGCTGGATATCGTTCGACGCCCCGGTGGTGACCTTGTCGTCGCCGAAGATCAGCTCCTCCGCAACGCGTCCGCCGTACAGACTGGCGAGGCGACTTTCGAGAAAGGTCTTGCTGTGGCTGTAGCGGTCGGCCTCAGGCAGGAACAGGGTCACGCCGAGCGCACGCCCACGCGGGATGATGGTGACCTTGTGTACCGGATCATGCTCAGGAACGAGACGGCCGACGATCGCGTGGCCGGCCTCGTGATACGCGGTGAGCTTCTTCTCGTCCTCGCTCATCAGCATCGAGCGGCGCTCGCTGCCCATCATGATCTTGTCCTTGGCGCGCTCGAAATGATCCATGGTCACATCGCGCGAATTGTTGCGCGCCGCGAACAAGGCTGCCTCGTTGACCAGGTTCGCCAGATCGGCGCCGGAGAATCCGGGGCAGCCGCGTGCGATCACTGTCGGATCGACATCGGCCGACAGCGGCACCTTGCGCATGTGTACCTTGAGGATCTGCTCGCGACCACGCAGGTCGGGCAGCGGCACGACAACCTGGCGATCGAAGCGGCCCGGACGCAGCAACGCCGGATCGAGCACGTCGGGGCGGTTGGTCGCCGCGATCACGATGACGCCTTCGTTGCCTTCGAATCCGTCCATCTCGACCAGCAACTGGTTCAGGGTCTGCTCGCGCTCGTCGTGCCCGCCGCCGAGGCCCGCACCGCGATGACGGCCCACCGCGTCGATTTCATCGATGAAGATGATGCACGGCGCATGCTTCTTCGCCTGCTCGAACATGTCGCGCACGCGGCTGGCGCCGACGCCGACGAACATCTCGACGAAGTCCGAACCGGAAATTGTGAAAAAAGGTACTTTTGCTTCGCCGGCAATCGCCTTCGCCAGCAGCGTTTTGCCCGTACCGGGCGAACCGACCATCAGCACACCGCGCGGAATGCGTCCGCCGAGTTTCTGGAACTTCGACGGGTCGCGCAGGAATTCGACCAGCTCCTGCACTTCGTCCTTGGCCTCATCGACACCGGCGACGTCGGCGAACGTGATCTTGACCTGATCCTCGCCCTGCAGACGCGCGCGCGAACGACCGAAGCTCATCGCTCCGCGACCACCGGCCCCTGCCTGCATCTGGCGCATGAAATATACCAGGAGGCCGATAAAGATCAGGAACGGCACCCAGTCGAGCACGATGCGCCACAGCGCCGTGCTGTTGTCGGTCGGTTCGACAGTCACCTTGGCATGCTTGCTGATGTCGTCGACGGTCTTGTCGGTGAGCAAGGCGGTGGTGTGCAGCTTGCTGCCGTCCTTGAGCTTGGCGTCGATCGTGCGGTTGTCGTTATGGATCAGCACTTCGCCGACATTGCCGTTGACGACCTGCGACATGAAATCCGAATACGAGACGGTGGCCGGATCGGTGCC
>JAYTQX010000367.1:0-2233 GCA_043746455.1 Pseudomonadota bacterium | reverse complement strand
GCGCCGCTGGACAGCGTGCGCGCATTCGAACTGGCCGACCAGCGCAGATCACAGCTGTGCGTGATGATCGGGAAAGGACGGAAGCGATCCGATTCGTATTCCACGCCGTTGCCGTTGAACCGCATCGTCTCGGGTATACAAATGCCTGGATGCCCGTCCATATGCGCATGCGTCCAGCGCCGGATGGTGTCGAGGTTGTTGCGATAGAGCGCGAACGCCGGGGCATTGAGTTCCGGCACGCCCGCAGCGAGATTGGCACCGACCTGCATGCGCAGGTTCCAGAACCAGAACGCAGCCGGATCCCAGAAATGATCGTCCCGCGACGATGCAAACAGATCGGCGATACCCGCCTGCGATCCGGGAATGCTCCCGCCGCCATGCGCCGCTGCTGTGAAAAGGTAGAGCGTGCGCATGGTCTCCGCGTAGCGCGCAGCGCCATCGGCGGATTGCGCGCGGACAAGAAGCGCGTGCGACCAGAATCCATGCCACCACGCCGCGTCTGCTTGCGCATAGATCGCGGGCGCCAATGCGTCGCGTGCGACGTCGGCAGCCGACCGGCTTCCATCAAACGCCGGTGCCGCGATCACCACCCGCAAATGCCCGTCTGCCAATGGGCGTGTAATGACCTCCACGGTACGCGAATCGACCACGCGCGGCTGCGTATCGCGCCCCATTGCTATGATGGCGGCGAATGACCCAAAGCGAAGGCCCGATGCGCCGGGCAATCCGTCATCGCGCCATGTCTCTACAAGCATCGCGGCGTCAACGTGTGTGGAAGCCATCGGCGCGCGCGGCTCCCACAGATGCAGCCGAATATGTTGTTCGGACGACGGATCCAATCCGTGCAGGTCGACAATCAAACGATCCGTCGCATGCTCCGCCCAGGCCCGCAACGTTAGACCGCCGCCACTCTCCTCCAGCACGCCGTCGTACAGGTTCAGGCGACCGTGAAAGTGCCTGTCGGTCACGAGCGCTTTGAGATCCGGAAAACTCACTTGTCCCGGCGATCGTCGGTAAGGAAGGGTATCGGCGCGATTGAGTTGCAGGGTCAGGCCATCTGCTGCCCAGAGCGCGACACCCAGCCGTCCGTTGCCAAGACCGACGGCCTGCGAGGGAAGCACATTCGGCTGATCGATGGCGATGTCCGATCGCGCGACCTTGCCCGCAAGGGAGGCGTCATCAGCCAACACGCTGAATGGCGTTGCGCAACAAAGTAGTGCAAACCAAAGCAGTGCACAGCGCCAAGACCAGGCTCGATTCATCATGATTGCCACCAGCAGGAGGGGTTTCGCCGCATGTGCGGTTGTTCAACGCCCGGAGGATGCCGCTGGAGGGGCATCAGAAACTGTCGCCGTGAGCCGCTGAAAAAAACGTGGACCTCACGAATCGATTTCGATCCGCGACCTCCGCGTTCACCCATATGC
Source organism: Pseudomonadota bacterium (assembly GCA_043746455.1). Classification (GTDB taxonomy): domain Bacteria; phylum Pseudomonadota; class Gammaproteobacteria; order Xanthomonadales; family Rhodanobacteraceae; genus Rudaea. The sequence goes on along the minus strand of JAYTQX010000367.1, from coordinate 809 downwards.
AACGACGGAATCATGCACTGCTTCAACTCGCTTTGGTGGCCATCCTTTTGCCTGGCGTATGATGTAGCTGTCGGACTCTACCTCTCTTGGCTACTGCAACCCCATAATCACCTTGGCGATCACAAACTGGCTAGGCCAGTAGTGTTCGTATTTCGGCAGATCGTCAGCGACGTCGACCACTCGACGGTTATAGAAAACGTGCGCTCGCACCGGCGGCGGCAGATCCTGTTCGGCAAAGTTCGCCGAGGGTATGAACACCAATTGCAGCGGTCTTGCGCCCATCGTCTCCATCGCGGGCTTACCGCACGTGCTACAGCGGCCGCGATTGAGGTTGGGTGGCAATCGGTACTTCTTGTAGCTGAGAGCTTCGGTTCCCTTCATCTCGATCTGGTGCGACATCAGCACCGACACGTCGGAAAAGGCCTCCCCCGTGAAGGCCTGGCAGAACAGACAGTGGCAAACAAAGCGCGCGACCGGCGCCTTGCGGGTCTCGAACGAGAAGATGCCGCAGGAACAGTTGCCGTGGAGATGCGTGTGGTTGTGATGGGCCATGGTTTCCGGCTCCAAGTTGGGAAGCTGCCGCGCTTAGCACAGCACGATGCCGAGGATGCGGTCGGCCAACGGATTGCCACCGGTGATGCCGACCTCACGTCGAATCTGTGCGATCGCCTTGAGCGCGCCAACCTGATGGCCGGCGCGAGCGCCGCCTCCGGTCAACACCAAACCTGTGGTGGGTGTGCTCATCGGCTAGCGAAATGATGCATCAACAATGACCTGAGCTCCACAGAGTAGAATGTAGTAAAAAGAAG
>JAYTQX010000366.1:0-2758 GCA_043746455.1 Pseudomonadota bacterium | reverse complement strand
TGCACAAAATATAAAAATATACTGACGCCGCGACGCTCGCTGTGCAAAATCCGGAGCGCCCGGGTCCCAATGCCGAGGGAGAAACCATGTTCACGCAATTGATCGACCCGCTCAACAATCTGACGCTTACCTGTCTCGTCGCCTTGATTCCCGTTGTCTTCCTGCTCGTGCTGCTCGCGGTGTTTCGCACGCCGGCATGGATTGCCGTGTTCGCCGGTTCGATTCTCACCTTCGCGCTCGCCGTATGGGTATGGCAAATGCCGGTCGATGTCGGCGCGCACGCCTATCTCAACGGCTCGGCCACCGGCGTATGGAACGTCGACTGGATTACCTTCTGGGGCCTGATCCTGTTCAACACTCTGTCGCTCACCGGGTTGTTCGAGAATTTCCGGCGCTGGCTCATCGCGCAGGGCAGCCTCGACGTGCGCGTGCAGACGATGCTGTTCGCCTGGGCCTTCGGCGCACTGCTCGAAGGTCTGGTCGGCTTCGGCTATCCGTGGGCGGTGGTTGCGCCGATCCTGATTTCGCTGGGCATTTCCGATCTCAACGCAATCCGCGTCGCCGCGATCGCCAACAACGCGCCGGTATCGTACGGCGCGCTCGGTGCACCGATCATCGCATTGGCCGCGATCACCGGTTATCCGCTGCTTGCGCTGTCGGGTTCGGTCGGTGCGGTGGTCGCGGTGCTCGCACTGCTGCCGCCGTGGGTGCTGCTCTATCTCGTCTCGGGCAAGCAGGGCATGTTGAGCGCGTGGCCGCTCGCCGTGGTCGGCTCGCTCGGCTATATCGCCGGCCAGTATCCGGTCGCGGTGTACCTCGGGCCGTATCTGCCCGACGTGACCGGCGCGATCGTCTGCTTCGCCGCCCTGCTCTTGCTGCTCAAGTTCTGGCAGCCGAAGACCGTGCTCGGCTACGGCGGTGTGCCGCTGGATGCGGCGGCGCTGGCGAAAGGCAACGAAGACCACGGCTTGAAGCCAGCCGACGTGTTGCAGGCCTGGATGCCGTTCGTGATCCTGCTCGTCGTCGTCGCGGCCTGGACCGGACCGTGGTCGCCGTTGCCGAAGGTCAGCTGGTTCAAGGCCACCGCCGTGGCGTGCTCCTCGCTGGCCACGTCCTGTGACCCGGCCAAGCCGAGCGTCACGGCCGTATTCAACTTCGCGCCGTGGATCGGTGGCTCGGCGATCCTGGCCTCGTGGATCATCGTCGCCGCCTGGCTCATGGCGATCGGCAAGTTGAGCGGCAAGGTGCTTGGCGAGATCTTCCGCAAGACGTTCCATCAGATGTGGGGCGCGCTGCTGGTCGGCGTGTTCATCTTCGGTCTGGCCTATGTGTTCAATTTTTCCGGCATGGCTTCGTCGCTGGCGAAAGGATTCTCGTCGTTCGGCACGGCCTTCATTATCGTTTCGCCGATCCTCGGCTTTATCGGTGTGGCGCTGTCGGGATCGAACACGTCGACGAACGCGATGTTCGGCAAATTCCAGGCCTTGGTCGGCGTGCAACTCGGATTTCCGCCGCTGCTGCTGCCGACCCTGAACTCGGTCGGCGCGGAGATCGGCAAGCCAATCGCGCCGCAGACCGCGAGCGTCGGCGTGTCGACGAGCAAATTCGTACGCAGGGAAGGCGACGTGATCCGCCACAATATGGGTTGGACCTTCATCCTGCTCGCCTATCTGATCGTGATCGCGATCGGCTTCTACTTCCTGCATCCGGCGATCATGGACCTGCCGCCACCGGCACCGTGAGGATCAACTAAAAGCGCAGGACGAAAGCGTGTCCGCCGTTCGCATCGACGCTTTCGTCCAGCGCCCAGCCCCAGCGTTCGCAGACGCGGCTGATCATGCCCAGGCCCAGCGCGTATTCGCGCGTGTCGAGAGCGGCGCGCGTCGGCCGGTTTGAATCCGCGGCGACCGCGGCGCTTTCGTGGGCGACGCTGAATGTATCGGGCGCCACCTTCACGCGCAGGATGCCGCCGTCGGCGAACTGGGTAACGGCGCGCAGCAGGTTGCCGATGATCACGCGCAGAACCTTCTGCGGCGCGGCGATCGCCACCGCGGGCGCACCTTCCCGTTCGAGCAGCAGGTGCTTCTCGCGTAGCGCATCGGCGCGTTCGCTGAGCAGGCCGCCGACGAGCGCGTCCAGATCGGGCGTTCTGCCTTCGTTCGCCTCGGCCTCGTCGCTGCGCGCGAGCACAAGCAGTGCGTCGAGCAGATCGCGCAATTCGTCGGCGCCACGCTGGATGCGTTTCAGGCGCGTCGCGGTCGCGGCATCGCAGTTGCCCGCGTCCATCAGCACTTCGATCGCGCCGCGGATCACCGCGAGCGGCGTGCGCAATTCGTGGCTCGCGTCGGCGGTGAACGTGCGCTCGCGGCGCACGTATTCGTAGAGCTTCTGCTGATAGCGGTCGAACGCCTGGGCGAGCGTGCCGACTTCGTCGTTGGCGAAGTCCGGCGCGAGCTCGACCACGCCGCGGCGCGAGGGTTCGAGCACATCGACGCGATGCGCGAGTCGGCGCACCGGATCGATCGCGCGTCCGCCCCAGAACCAGCCCAGCCAGGCCGACAACGCCGTGCCGAAAACCACGAGCGCGACCAGGTCGCGCATTAGGCGGCGTTCGCGCGCATCTTCCAGGCCCATCTCGAGCACCACGTACAGGCGCTGACCGGCGACGTCGTAAACCAAAACATAGCGTTCGGGCCCGTCGCTTTCGATTTCGTAGGGGCCGCCCGGTGCAAGTTTTTCCATCTCCGCCGGCGGCGCG
>JAYTQX010000365.1:0-1504 GCA_043746455.1 Pseudomonadota bacterium | reverse complement strand
GCGGTAAGCCTTTGGCTCTGTTCTAACGCTGACCCTCGATAATGTTTATGTAGCGATCGGTAATTTGTTGCAATTGGGACAATTCCACAAATTCGTCCGCAGTGTGCGCCTGCGCGATATCGCCTGGGCCGCAGACGATCGCCGTATAGCCGGCTTGCGAGAACAGCGAGGCTTCGGTCCAAAAATCGACCGCATTGCCGATCGGCAGGCCGACGCCGTCGGCAAAGTCGCGCGCGGCAAGGCGCCGCGCCTCCGCATTGGCGACGTCGCCCACCGGCAGCGGCGGACCGCGGAAGGTTTCTTCGAATTCCGCAGGCTCTGGCTCGGCGCAACGCTTGAAGGTGTCGAGCAAGGTATTGGTATCCATCGACGGCAATGGACGAAAACCGAAGCGCACTTCGGCCGATGGTGCGATTACGTTTGCCTTGATCCCGCCTTCGATGCGACCGACGTTGAAACGCAGACCGGTCAAACCACCGAAGCGCTGATGCGACTGCGACTGCACGTGATCGAGCGCGCGCTGGCCCCAGCGGATCGCCTGATGCAGCGCGCTGTCGGTCGCCGCATTGCCGCCCGACGCGTGCCCGGCGCGGCCGGCAAAGGTCATGCGCACCGAGCTGATGCCGCGATGCGCGAGCACCGCTTCGCCGCGTGTGGGCTCAGCAACTACAACAGCGCCGTATGGCTTTTTCTGCGCCAGAAAAGCGGCAATGCAGCGCGAATCGTTGGCTTCCTCATCGGTCGTGAACAACAGGGCGAGATCGCCGGTGGTCTGCGCAGCGGCAGTCAACAACGCAGCGGCAGCGCCTTTGATATCGCAGGCGCCGAGACCGACCGCACGCTCGCCGGTGACATGGAATTCGAACGGGCTCGCGCTCCAATGCGGCGAATCCGGCACCGTATCGAGATGCACATTGAACAGAATTTTAGGATTGCCGCGCTGCGCGAAAAGACTGACCGCACCCGCCCCGTGATCGGTCAACATGCAATCGAATCCAAGCAAGTGCGCACGCAGATAGTCGAAAATACCGCCCATGCCGATCGCGCGCGGCGGATTGCGTGTGTCGAAAGCGACCAGGGCGCACAGATGCTGCAGGGTGTTGGCGAGTTGTGTGCTCATCTGCATTGTTGGTAAGCGGTGAGCAGCGAGCGGTGAGCGGTACGCAGCAAAGTGCGCGGAAACGGCTTTGCGCCGATCACGGCTGACCGCTTACCGCTCACGATTCACCTCGGCCCACAAGGTCGAACTCATGCCGTACAGACGGATGAAACCTTCCGCTTCTTCGACACCCCAATCGGCGGACTGCGCATAGGTCGCGCCCTTGGCATTGAGGATATGCGGCGAGACGACCGCGACTGCGCTGACGCTGCCGCCTTGCGTTTCCAGCGTCACGTCACCGTTGACGCAGCGCTGCGACGACGCCAGGAAGGCTTCCAGATCGGCCTTGAGCGGATCATTGAAAAACCCCTCGTAGACGAGTTCCACCCACTGCCGTGCGACTTC
>JAYTQX010000364.1:0-7680 GCA_043746455.1 Pseudomonadota bacterium | reverse complement strand
ATAGTTTTTGAGCGACGCCATATTTGTAGCCGTCGTCGGCAAGTAGCTTCTTGCCGATGCGATTGGCTTCAGCGATTAGCTCTTTAATATTCTTGTAGTGCTGCCGTTCACTACAAGAATTCTTGTATGTTGGCAACAACTTGGATCTGACAAACTCGGTCAACCCAACAATGAATCGGTCTTTTTCCTTTTTGGCAATGTTCGGTTTGTATAAACCTGCGTGCTGAACAGAGGCACGCGAGTATCTCGAACTCACTAATTATGAACTTTCGCTGTTTTTCTTTCATTTGCCATCCCCAAAAATCTGCGCCTAGATCAAAGCAGTGCGGCGACGTCCTTCTCGATGCTCGCTGGCGTGTCAGTCGGCGCGTAGCGGGTCAGCACCTTGCCGTCCTTGTCGATCAGAAACTTGGTGAAATTCCATTTGATCGATTCGCTGCCGAGCATACCCTTGGCTTCGTGCTTTAGATACTGGTACAGCGGATGTGTGTTCGCGCCGTTGACTTCGACCTTGGCAAACAGCGGGAACTTCACGTCATAGTTGAGCGAGCAGAAATTCTTGATCTCGGCCTCGTCGCCGGGTTCCTGATGGCCGAACTGGTCGCACGGGAAGCCGAGCACGACCAAACCCTGGTCCTTGAATTTTTCGTATAGCGCTTCGAGCCCGGTGTACTGCGGGGTAAAACCGCATTTGCTTGCGACATTGACGACCAGCATAGCCTTGCCCTTGTACGCGGCGAGACTCTGCTGGTCGCCATCAATGGTTTTGGCGTTGAAATCATAGATGCTGGTCATGGGCGGCTCCGGTGGATTCAAGTTACCTAATGTGGGCACGCGGCGCGCGAATGTCCAGCGTCAAGCGATCGCGCATCGCATGGAAATCGGGTCGCGCCTCAAGCGACGCGCTCCAGCGTTATTGCTGGCAGGTGCAGGCTCGGCGCATCGATATAGTGATCGACGAGCAGGAACGCGAACAGCGCCATCAGATAGATGATCGAGTAGTTGAACACTCTCATCGCGAACATCTCGCTGGGCGGCTTGAGCAGCACGATCGCGTAGTAGAGAAATCCAGCGCCGAGGACGAGCGCACCGCCCAGATAGAACGCGCCGCTCATGCCGGTGATATACGGCAGAACGGTGACGACGATGAGCAGGATCGTGTAATACAACACGTGCCAGCGCGTGTAGACCACGCCGTAGGTGACCGGCAACATCGGCACCTGTGCGCGCGAATAATCGTCGCGACGGAAGATCGCCAGCGCCCAGAAATGCGGCGGAGTCCAGACGAAGATGATCAGGCACAAGAGCAGCGCGTACGGATGCACGTGGCCGGTGACTGCAGCCCAGCCGAGCAGCGGCGGCGCCGCGCCGGCGGCACCGCCGATCACGATATTCTGCGGCGTCGCGCGTTTGAGCCACGCGGTATACACGATCGCATAGCCGATCAGCGAAGCGAATGTCAGCGCGGCGGTGAGCGGATTGACGAACGCGATCAGGATCGTCATCGACAGCGCGCCTAGCGCGACCGCGAACGCGAGCACCTTCGCCGGCGTCAACGCACCGGTCGCCAGCGGACGGTTGGCCGTGCGCGCCATCAGCTTGTCGATGCGTTGATCGATCAGATGATTGATCGCCGCGGCCGACGCAGCCGCCAGCCAGATGCCGATAAATCCGGCGACCGAAGCGCGCAGCGGCGGCCATCCCGGAACGGCGAGAAACATGCCGATGATTGCAGTAAACACGATCAGCATGACCACGCGCGGCTTGGTCAATTCGAGGTACTGGTTGATGATCGGCGGCATGGGCGCGTAGCGTGCGGGGTGCCTGGGGAAACTGCAAGGTTCGGTAGCCGGAGAGCGTGGCTCTCCGGCTACCGGCTACCGGCTACCGGTTTCCCGTTCCTCCACGCACACGTACCAGCAGCGCCAGCAGCGCAAACAGCAGCAACGCGGCGACGCCGTTGTGCGCGGTCGCGACCGGTAGCGGCAGAGCGAGCAGCACGTTGCCGATGCCGAGCGCAATCTGCAGCAATAGCAGGGCGCCGATCGCGAGCGCGAATGCACGTGTTTCGCGCCGGCGCGCAGCACGCACAACCACGACGGAAACGTGGCCGAACACGAGCACAGCGCCGACGCGATGGACGACCTGGATCGCAGTACGTGCGGCGCCGTCGAGCACACCGCCCTCGTAGTTCACGCCGATGCCACGCCAGAGCACGAAGGCCTGATGGAAATCTATCGTCGGCCACCATAGACCCTGGCAGGTCGGGAAATCCGGACCACAGGCGAGCGCGGCGTAATTCGATGAGGTCCAGCCGCCGAGCGCGATCTGCACGGCGACGAGGCCGATGCCCACGATCGTCATGCGCCACAATTTGTTCTTGTTTGCCTGGGTAAATTGTGCGCTGGTCGCGAGCGCAGGCATGCTCAGACGCAAGGCCGTGTAGGCAAGCAGGGCGAACATGGCGATGCCGCCAAGCAGGTGCGCGGTGACGACCGCCGGCAGCAATTTCATGCTGACCGTCCACGCACCGAGGGCAGCCTGGAAGAAAATCAGCACGGCGGCGGCGAGCGGAACCCACAGCAACGATCCCAGATCGCGGCGACGCCATAGCGACCAGGCCGCCAAGGCGAATGTCAGGACTGCCAGCCCACCGACGAGAATGCGATGCACCTGCTCGCGCCAGGCCTTGTCCGTCTGGACCGGTCGATCCGGAAACGCGGCGTTCGCGGCGGCGATATCCTGCGCGTGCGTGGGCCATGTGATCTCGCCGTAACAGGTCGGCCAGTCGGGACAGGACAGACCCGCGTTCGACAGGCGCACGAAAGCGCCGAACACGATCACGACGAGGGCGAAGGCTGCGGCAATCCAGGCGAGGCGGGTGAGGCTGAGTAGATTATTATTTTGCGTGGGCATTTTGGTCAGGTGAAGGGGCTGGATCCCGTTTCATTGCGCCTCCCTGTGCTGCACGGGATGATTACATGATGGAGCTGGATCCCGTGTCATCGCACATCCTTGTGCTGCACGGGATGACTACATCCTGTAGTCAATTGATCACTTTCGGCAGATCCCGGCGGATGCCGGCGACGTCGAAATCCTGCGCATAATTCAGCATCAGATAACCGCTCGGATCGACGAGGACCAGGGCCAATGCGTCGTCGCCTTTGGCTCGCCATTCGGCAAACGTACCCGTCTCGTCGCTGCCCGATTGCAGCGGTACCAGCGCGACCAGCGTGCTGGACGGCAGCGCCGGGCCGAGATAGATCACACGCAGGCGTTCGGCATTGCGGCCGAGCGTGGCGCGCATGCGCAGCACATCGCCGAGCGCCGCCTGGCATTGCATCGCGCAGTTGGTACCCGGCAGTGCAATCAGGGTCCATTGCCATTGCGCGTTGCGCCAGGCGAGTTTGCCGCCATCGGCCAGTGCGACCGGCGCGGCGCTGACATCGCGGGGCGGATCGATCAGCGTGCCATAGGCGCGCGTGCCGGCGGGCCGCCAGCCCGACAGGTTCAGGGCCAGGGCGATCAGGATCGGCGCGGCGAATAGCGCGACCACGCCGAGCAGCATCCAGCGGTTGCGGGTGCGTGCGTGCGTATTGGCGGTATCCGCGTTCGGCGTATTCATTGGTTTGTGTATAAAGCTACGTTTGTACTTTGCGAAAATGCAGCAAAACAAAAATCACCAGCGCGGCGATGGCAAACGCGAACCATTGGAACGCGTATGCCCGATGCCGTTCCGCGCCCATCAAAGCAGGCGTCCACTCGCGCGCAAAACCCGACTGCGCGTCGGCATCGAGCAGGAGCACGCGCGGCAACAGCGCCTGCTCTAGATCGACGGCGATTTCGCGCGCGTCGATCGCCAGCGTCAACTTCGGCCACGCGCTCTGCGTGCCTAGGACATTGCCGCCGACACGTATGCCATTACCCGGAAACGGCGCATACACGCCGCTCAATTCGGCCTCACCCTCGGCCAGCGGCGGCAAGGCCGGTTGTGTTCCGGGTTCGTGCGACCACGCGACCCAGCCGCGATCCACCAGCAGCAACGCGCTTTCGCCGTGGATGGCAAATACCGCGAACGCCTCGACGCCCAGTTTGCCATCGCGCACCTGCTCGTCGCGCAGATATCCGCGCTCTGCGACAAAACGCCCGTGCACGCGCACATGCGGATAGCGCGCGTCCGGCGGCGCGGCACGCACGCCGGCGAAGTCCTCGTATGCAGCGTTCGGCGCCGCGGCGAACGCCGCCAGAATTTGTTGCGCCTCTGCTGCCCGGTCGAGCTGCCAGATGCCGAGACGCGTGAAAAGCAACATGCCGGCCACGGTCAGCGCGAGCGCGAACAGCGAGGGCCGCCGCCACCGCCACGCGGTCATGCGTGGCGTGCAGCAGCGCTATACTGCGACCTCTTCAGCTTCTGCGCGCACTGCTGCGCCATGCTCATGCTTGCCAAACTCGTCATCGTTGGGTTTCTGATAGTGATCGTCTACAACCTCGGCGCGGGGTTGTACTACATGATGACCGACAAGGGTGAAACCGATCGTACGGTCAAGGCGCTCACGCGGCGCATCGGATTATCGGTGCTGCTGATCCTGCTCGTAATCCTCGGCATCTGGCTCGGCATCATCAAGCCGCACGATTTGGGGCGGTGAGGTCGGCGCTCCGCGCCTCGTGAGGTCGCCCGCTGCGCGGGTTTGCAAGGCGCAAGGAGAGCACAAAGCTCTTTCTCACGAGCGCCCGCAGGGCGCGACCTCACGCATCACTTCCTCACCGCTCTTACAGCACATAGACGAACAGGAACAGCCCGAGCCACACCACGTCGACGAAGTGCCAGTACCAGGCGACCGCTTCGAAACCGAAGTGATGGTCCTTGCTGAAATGGCCCTTGGCGCAGCGCAACCAGATCACCGTCAACATGATCGCGCCGAGGGTGACATGCAGGCCGTGGAAGCCGGTCAGCATGAAGAAGGTCGAGCCGTACACGCCCGAGCCCAGCGTCAGATTCAGGTGCTCGTAGGCTTCCATGTACTCGTGCGCCTGATACCAGAGGAAGGCGGCGCCCAGCAGCACGGTGGCGGCGAGCCAGATCAGCAGTTGTTTGCGATTACCCGCGCGCAAGGCGTGGTGGGCGATCGTGATGGTGACGCCGGACGAAAGCAGGAGCAGCGTGTTGAGCAGCGGCACGCCCCAAGCCGGGATCGTCTCGAAGGTGCCGCCGACATGTTCGGGACCATTGGTCGGCCACGCCGGCGCATAGCCCTTCCACAGAAAGAAGTTGGTCAGCGCACCATCGCCTTCGCCGCCGATCCACGGCACCGACATGTTGCGCGCGTAGAACAGCGCGCCGAAGAACGCGGAGAAGAACATCACTTCGGAGAAGATGAACCACATCATGCCCATGCGGAACGAGGTGTCGACCTGCTTGTTGTATGCGCCGCCGATCGATTCGCCGATCACCGTGCGGAACCAGCCGAACATCATGAACACGATCGTCGCCATACCCAGCAGCATCGAGAATTTGCCGACCTCGACCTCGTTGAGCCACAGCGCCGCGCCACCGAGCGTGAGGATCAGCCCGAACGAACCGACGATCGGCCATTTCGTGCCGTGCGGTATGTAGTAGGCGCCGGCTGTGGGTGTGGTTGCGTCTGACATGACGGATTCCGGTTAGGAGATGATGATGGGCATTACGACGCCGGTGTGCCGCTCGCGGCTTGCGCCGCAAGGCGCTTGGTCGCCAGTTCGTTGTTGTAGAAAGTATACGACAAGGTGAGCTGGCTGATGCCGGGAGGCAACTTCGGATCGACGATGAACTTGACCGGCATGCGCCGCGACTCGCCGGCGTTGAGCGTCTGCTCGGTGAAGCAGAAGCATTCGGTCTTGCTGAAGTAGAGCGAGGCTTCGTGCGGCACGATGCCCGGCACCGCATTGCCGACGATCGCACCCGCTGCGTTGTTGCGCGCGTCGAACCAGGCTTGGGTGAGCACGCCCGGATGCACCTTGACGCTGACTTTTTCCGGTGCGAACTGCCACTTGAGCGCGCTGTTCACATTGGCGACGAACTGCACCTCGACCCAGCGCGAGTCGTCCTGCGCAAACCCCGCGACCTTGTCGCTGTCGCTGGCCTTGTTCCAGGGACCGATGCCCAGAATATGCTCGCAGGCGATGCGGTAGATCGGCGGCAGCACGCGAAAACCGAACAGGAACGAGGCCACGCAGACGATCAGCGCGATCTTGAGCACGCGCCGGTTCTTCTTGCTGGCGATGGAGTTCGTGTCCATCAGTGCCGCAACGCTTCGACGAAAAACAGCACCAAGATCGTCAGCGCCACGCAAGCCATGATCAACGCGGTACGGCGTGCGGCGGCACGACGCGCGAGTGCATCCATGTGGGCGGGATGATTCTGCATGATCGTACGCACCACCTCACTAGCAAACCAGAGAAGGAGCTTCGCTTGGGGAGAAAGCTCTATCGAAAAGTGCGGCCACGGATGGCCGTTTATTGATCTTCGTGTTCAAGGACGAACGCACAAATCAATGCGTCACGTCGCCATGCGCCAGCATCCCCGGCCTGATCACCGGCGGCTCGCTGAAGGTGTGATACGGCGCGGGCGAAGGCAATTCCCATTCCAGGCCATGTGCACCTTCCCACGAACGCGCGGCAGCCGGCGCGCCGGATTTCCTCGCGCTGTAGAGGATCACGAACATCATGAGCGGCGTGAGGAACATGCCGAACGCGCCGATCGAGCTGATGAAATTCCAATCCGCAAACGCGACGTTGTAATCGGGGATGCGCCGCGGCATGCCGGCGAGGCCGAGAAAATGCTGCGGGAAGAAGGTCAGGTTGACGAACACCATCGTCCACCAGAAATGGAACTTGCCCCAGCTCTCGTTGTACATCGTGCCGGTCCACTTCGGCCACCAGTAGTAGATCGCGGCGATGATCGAGAAGATCGCGCCGGTGACCAGCACATAGTGGAAATGGGCGACGACGAAGTAAGTATCCTGGTACTGGAAATCCGCCGGCACGAGCGCAAGCATGATGCCGGAGAAACCGCCGATCGTGAACAGGATGACGAAACCGATCGCCCACAGCATCGGCGTCTCGAAGGTCATCGACCCTTTCCACATCGTCGATACCCAGTTGAATACCTTCACCCCGGTCGGTATCGCGATCAGCATCGTCGAGTACATGAAGAACAACTCGCCGCCGAGTGGCAGGCCGACCGTGAACATGTGGTGCGCCCAGACGATGAACGACAGGAACGCGATCGACGCGATCGCATACACCATCGCCTGATAGCCGAACAGTGGCTTGCGCGCGAACGTCGGGATGATCTCCGACACGATGCCGAACGCCGGCAGGATCATGATGTAGACCTCGGGGTGACCGAAGAACCAGAAGATGTGCTGGAACATCACCGGATCGCCACCGCCAGCTGCATTGAAGAAACTGGTGCCGAAGTACTTGTCGGTCAGCAGCATCGTCACCGCGCCGGCGAGCACCGGCATCACCGCGATCAGCAGGAACGCGGTGATCAGCCAGCTCCACACGAACAGCGGCATCTTCAGCAGATCCACGCCCGGTGCGCGCATGTTGAGGATCGTCGCGATGATGTTGATCGCGCCCATGATCGAAGAGATGCCCATCATGTGCACCGAGAACACCAGGCACGCAACCGATGCG